>DJSH01000059.1:19194-21735 GCA_002440225.1 Candidatus Segatella violae | reverse complement strand
CCACTATTTTTGCAATCGCTTACAGCGTTATACCTTGCCACTAATCTTCTGCATTCTAATGCGATAGATGCCCCAGCCTAGCGCCATACCCACAATGACGATGGCGATAACTCCGAGGAGCGACATCGCATCGAAACTATTGATGCCTGCCACGGCTGTCCTGCCGTTTACCGTACCGATGATGCCCATCAAACCGAGCAATACCTCCACCAAGAAGAGCAACTCCAAGCGGATAGGGCGCTCTGGCAAGAGCCATCGCAAACCATAGGTCAAGGCGGGTGTCAACACGAGCAGCACTACCGCCAAAGCCCAAGCCGCTACCTGAAACGACATACCCGGAAGCATGAAGATGAGCATCACCAAGAGGCTGAATAGCACAGGGAAAATCAGCAAGCCAGGGAAATACTTCAATGCGATGTAGAACATCCACTTGCGACGGCTCACATGCTCGGATGTCTTCAAATCCACATGATGCACACAAAACAGCATCGTGAGCGCCACGTCGATGCTCAGCAATACTGCCATATCGAGCATCAACTTCTGGTCGGCTATCCAAGCCGCTATCTGCGTCTTCGACTGCTCGATGGCAAAGGGCCAAGTCATTCCCACGAAGAAGGCGATGATGACAGAGATCATCATAATCTCCTTCACCCCGTGGAAGGTCTGCTTCAGCACAAAACTGAAGCAAACCAATATCATCATTACTAAAACTAATGTCTCCACTCTTTTTTCAATGTTAAATGTTGAATGTTAAGTGTTGAATGATTTAGTCGAAGGGGATTTGCAATCCCCGACATTTATTCATCCACCAAGTTCTTTCTGCGACGGCGAACCAAGATGGCGAGCAAGACGAAAGCCACGATGACGATGACTCCCACTACGATACCGCTTACCACGGTAGTGGTCTTCTGCGCCTCATCGTTGAGCGTCTCCTTCTTCATCACCATGCCCTTGTCGTTGCTGTTGTCGGCATCAGGCTTCTGCTCCAAAGTCTGCTTATACTCCTTGGCAGAAGCAGCATCCGTCTTATTGGCTATATAGTCACGAAGCTTGGAGTCGCTCTGCACGAAACCTGTGGCAGAAAGCTTATGCTTGTTCACCGTCTCGGTATGGAGCTTGGCTATCTCGGCAAGCTGCTGAGGGGTAGCCTTCCACATACCCTTGCGGGCGCTCTCCATCATCACGGCGGTCATCTCCATCAAGGCAGCAGGGTTCTGCTTGTCGAAGAACTCCTTGGTACCGAGATTGTATTTGTCCTTGACATATACATTATATATCTCGTCCCACATTTCCTTGTCTATCGCCTTTGGCTTCATCACGTTCCAGCCATAGGTGTTGCTTACGATTTCGGCAAAGGTGCTGGCACTGCTGGCTCCGCCCTTCATCTTCTCCTTGATATAAGCAGGGTTGAAGATAGTGGTGCGGCTCTCTACGCCGATGGCCTCCTTCACCTCCTGCATACGCATGTTGCTGTGGTTGCGATAGTCGGCGAGATAAGCATCCGGGTCCTTGCCTGTTACATTGCGAACGGCAAGGTTCATACCGCCCATAAACTCATATACGTGGTCGAGGCTCAAGGCTCCCCAAGTGTTGCTCTGGCGTGGCTGAATCACCACATCGGTGCGAGTGAGGGCCGCCTCGAAGGCAGCCTTGCGAACCGATTCCCAGTTCTTCTCATCGCCATAGTAGGCACCCATGTTATTCATATACACCTCGGCTATCTGGCTCTCCTTGTCCCAACGGTCGCCGGCTGCCACCATCTCCTGGATGCCTGTGCCATAGTTGCCGTTCACACCTCCGAAGACACGATACATACTTACCTCGCGCGCCTCCTTAGGCGACATACCTTTCTCTACGAGCAACTTCTCAGATTCGGTAACGCCCGCCTTCACCAGGTTGTCGTACTTATCGTCCTTGGCATTTGCCGCCATCTCTATCGCTTTGTTGATAAGGAAGAGACGAGAGGCAGCCAAGTCGCGAAGCTGACCAGAGGTCTGCACAACCACATCGATGCGAGGACGACCGAGTTGCTTGGATGGAATCAAGCGAAGGTCGGTGACACGCCCGAAGGCATCTCTCAAAGGTTCTACACCGAGCATATATAATATTTGGGCAATGGTAGCACCCTCGGTCTCTATGAATTCGCTGCTCCAGAGCGTGTAGCTCACCTTGCGAGGATATTCGCCGTTATGGCGCTCACGATACATCTTGATCGTGTTATCACACAATTCCTTCGCTTTCTCCCAAGCATCCTCCGAAGGGGTGTTCTCCACATTGATGGAGAAGAGATTGCGACCGGTTGGCAATGTATTTGGATTCACGATGAGGTCGCCACCTGGAGTAGGAGCTGTATAGCCACCATTCAGGGCGTTCATCAGAGAACTCATCTCGATGGATGGACTCTGGCGAAGGGCATCCGAATACTTGCCTACATTCTGCAGGGCATGTTCCACGGTAGTGATAGCCTGCGCCAAATGTATCTGCTGGCGAGTATATTTCGGAGTCTTCGACATCATATCGCCCATTCCCTTCTTATCGTTG
>DJSH01000059.1:0-19138 GCA_002440225.1 Candidatus Segatella violae | reverse complement strand
CAGTCTTGCCATTTGCACCCTTTCCGTTCTTGGCAGAGGCTTTCGCCATCTGGGCTTTCTTCAGGTCGTCCTGGTACCACTTCTGACCTTTCTTGATGGCATCCATCATCTTGTCTGGGAAGCGACCGCTCTGTTCCATTTTTTCGAAAGCCTCACGACTCATCTGCGGAATCTTCTTCTTGTGAGAAACCTTGGCGGCGCGCAGTTCGCTTATGGTGCGATGATCCACCTTCTTAGGTTTCTCCTTCACGCCCCCCATCTGGTCTGCCATCTGCATCATCATCTGGATAGGGTCTGGGGCTGCCTGCATCGCCTCCACCTTGCGGGCCATCGCCAGTTCGGCAGGAGTGATGCCCACGTATTTGCAAATATATTCATCACTCACCGTTGCACTGCCCAAGAGCTGGGTCACGGTGTTGCGAGCCTTGCTCAGATAGAGTCGGTCGAAGAGCTGTTTATGCTTCTCCACATTAGCCTGGGCACGACCTTTCAACTTATCCACCGCCAACATACCATAGGCGATAGGGTCGGTAGCCATCGCATAGACGCTGGTGCGAATATCCTCATTGCTATAAGGCACGCCCATCGTGTAAAGCTGACCTGTAATCTTCTCGTTGGCCAATTCCTCGGCATAGTTCTCCACACGAGCCACATCGTCGGCAGAGTAAGGCTTGTTCATCTGCTTGCTGTCGAGACCGAGTTCTCGGGCGATGCCCATCTTCACGGTCAGCGCCTTCACCTTGAGCGACTGCTCTGTGGATGGCTTCTTGTCGTAAGCGGCAATGGCATCGCTGAGCTGCTTGTAAGTATTGCGAAGCTCACTCTCCTTGAATGGAGCGGTGAGGTAGCTCTGTGTCTGTGCGTAGGTACGGCGCTTGGCTATCATCGCCTCGCCCACATTGCTGATGGTATATATATAAAGATGTGGTATCGTACCCACCAACTTATCTGGCCAATCATTGCTGCAGAGCGCCACCTGCTTGCGAGGGGTGTATTCCAAGGAACCGTGGGTTCCGAAATGGATGAGCGCATCGGCATGGAAACTCTTCTGTATCCACTCGTATGCGGCAATGTAAGCTTTCGCAGGATCCTGGTCGGTGCCATGGATGAGCTTGAAAGTATCATCTCCCTTGCCTGGCAATGGCTGAGGCAACAAGGCGATATTGCCGAATTGCAAGCGAACTACCTTGGTATCATTCTCCTCGCCATCGGCATAAGGCTGGAACACAGAACCATACTTCTGAATCAAAGCTCCCAGCTCAGCGGTACTGGCAGGCATCTTGCCCACGTTGTAGCCTTCGTTCTTCAGTCGAACCAAGAGATTGTAGAGCGAAGGAACCACCTCCATGCCAGATGCGGTCAAGGCATTCTGACCTGGTCCCTTGAAATAGACGATGGCGATGCGCTTGTCGCTGTTCTTCTTGGTTTTCAGGTTCACATACCCCTGTACGCTCTGCACGAACTTGTCCATACGCTCTGGGATGCCATAAACCTCCTGCAAGCCCTCCTTGTTGACACGATGGCCGAACACCACGTATGGGCGAATGGCACCATCAATCTCTGGGGTGACGATGCTCTGCGACATGAATCCTCCGTTCATGCCCTGCTTGTCGTTCTCCCACTCTTCGGTCAGTCGGTTGACATTGAGCGGAGTAAACAGTGGGATGTTCTTCTGTTTCAAGAACTCTACAAAGTAGTCGCCCAGTCGGCCGTGCGCCATATTGACCACGGCATTCGCCTGAATGCTGTCGGCATGATGACCTGCGATAAAGCTTTGGAGCTTATTGATGCGATACACGATGAAGCCTTTCTCCTCGAAAGCTTTCTCCAGGTCGGGAGCCGCGCCCATAAAGCCCGTCAGCATTATGGTAGGCGCATCCTTCTTATATAATCCATTCTTTGCCAAGAAAGCATTGTACTCACGGATGCTATTGAATCCCAGCTCGTCGCCCTTCTCGTCTTTTGGGTCGAAATGGGTCAAGAGATAGTCGGGGCGCTCATCCACACGCTCTGGCTCAGGAGCCTGGAACTTCTTGCCGTCGATAAACTTACGGATGTAAGAGAGCATATTGCGATAGTTCTTCTTGCCGCCGTTCTCGATGTATTGCATCAGATAGTCGGCATCGAAGTTATCCACCGACACGATGTTGTTGGCAGGGTTGGTGGCGGCGTGGGTCAAGGTAGGCACCTTGTAAGAAGCCTCCTCCAACTGCTTGCGCTGGTTCTCGTCGATATGCAATCCCATACCGTTTACGAGAATCATATCATAATCGGTAAGATGATCGAAATCATCGGTAGTTATCTCACTGAGTTTGATCATTCCATTGTCGTTGGCATTCGAAATCTGCCCGAGTGCAATGGCCTGATAGTTGAGGAAAGCGATGCGGGTAGTACCTATCCAGGCACTGTAAGCCTTCGCCAAACCTCCTAATACAATCACGGCTAGTATAGCCAAGAAGATATGTTTCTTCTTCAGATGTCTGATTTTTCCTAATCCTTTTCTCATTATTATATTATTGTTCCTTTGCTTGATTTCGTTTTGATTATTATCTTTTGCTTATGCAAGAATCTTTCGTTTCGGGCTGCAAAGGTAATGGTTATTTGCCACTCGGGCAATACCGAGAAATAATGATTTTAACTTTTGTTATACTTAATAATAGGTATGACCCCAAGTCATCGACTCCATTTCGTCATCATTTCTAGGGAGAAAAAAAAGAAAGCTTGCCAGACTTCATAAGACTGACAAGCTTTTTTCTTACGATCAACAAGCTTTTTTCTTGCGCTCGCAATAGCGTTCGCATTGGGCACAAATATCATATCCTAGCATCGCCCCGAGAATAAAGTCCTCCTCAGGCGAAAGCTGGCAAAGCGGTTTGTTCACAATCATTCGGATGGCATCCAGGCATTCGTGCTTGCCAAAGAAGAGATTCAAGCGATCATTGCCCACTGGCTGGATGATATACTCGATATTCTGACGCTCCAATCTTGTTATGGCAAAAGACTCATATTTCTTGTTGAAAGTAAAGAGCACCATGCGGCGCACTCCTTTCTTATACTCATATATGTGGTTCATCAGAACCTTCATGTCGATTGGCATTACCTCTTGCTGCATACTATCCGAATTCATTATAATAACATTATGACATTACAAACATTTATCTTGGGGTGTTCCGCCTGCTTACAGCGAAGGCTTGATGGATTCAAGCCAAGCGTCGATGCGCTCCTCGGTCTTGTCATCCTCGTTTACCTCATCGAGGGCGAGACCTACGAACTTGCCATCTACCACAGCATCGCTGTCATCGAAAGTATAACCATCGGTAGCTACACCTGGCAATACATTGGCACCAGCCTCAACGGCTGCATCATAGAGTTCCTTCAATCCACCGCAGAATGTATCTGGGTAAGACTCGCTGTCGCCACATCCGAAGAGGGCTACTGTCTTGCCTGCCAAGCCTACGCTCTTGAGGGTCTTCACGCCATCATACCAATCATCCTGCATCTCACCTGCGCCCCAAGTAGAGGTTCCGAGGATGAGGTTGTCATGACTGGCGATGGTATCGTCGTTGATGCTTGTTACATCTACTGCTTCCACGCCCAACTTAGAGGCGATGGTTTCGGCTATCGACTGGCAAGAGCCAGTGGAAGAGCCATAGATAACGATTGTTGATTTCATTTTCTTCTTACTTTTAGTTACATTTTCCGGGTGCAAAGATACAAGGATTCCTCGAAACATGCAATACCTAAAAATAGTGGTTTCGCATAAATACCGACTTATGGGGATAGATAAACAAGTACATAAACAAATAGACCTAGGCCTCTCAAGAAAGAAACCTAGGTCTACCTTATTATATATTGTTGCGTTAGCTTACTCAACTAGTTGCGTTATTTACACCGCATACAGGAAGGTGCGGATGAACCAGTAGCTGATGATACCAGCCAAGTAACCCACGAAGGCAATCCAAGAGATGTGCTTCATGTACCAGCCGAAGGTAATCTTCTCCAAGCCCATCACAACGACACCGGCGGCACTACCGATAATCAGCATCGAACCACCGACACCGGCACAGTAAGCCAACAGCTGCCAGAAGATGCCATCCACAGCCATATCGCCTGTAGGTGCCACAGGATACATACCCATACATCCTGCCACCAAAGGCACGTTATCCACAATACTAGAAAGCACTCCGATGATACCTGTCACAAGATAGTGGTTACCATTGAAGACCTCGTTCAAGCCCTTGCCAAGAGCCTGCAATACGCCTACCTCAGCCAAGCAAGACACAGCCATCAAGATACCGAGGAAGAAGAGGATGGTGCTCATATCCACACGGGAGAGCAACTTGGTTACTCGCTTCTGGGTACCCTCGGCATCGGCTCCACGATGCAAGCCACGATAGAACACCTCGGTTGCCGTCCAAAGCACACCCAACACCAAGAGGATGCCTACGAATGGTGGCAAGTGGGTGATGCTCTTGAAGATAGGCACGAAGATCAGACCGCCCACACCGAGCCAGAACACTGCCTTGCGCTGACCCTCGGTAAAATCGCTAACCGATGCTTCCTTGCCAGCAGCCACCTCAGGCATCACAAGCTCGCCCTTCAACATAGTCTGAAGGATGAGGGCAGGAATCACCATGGAGATGATACTTGGGATGAGGATTTCGGCGATGACGCCTGCGGCTGTAATTAAGCCCTTGTTCCAAAGCATGATGGTGGTCACGTCGCCGATTGGAGAGAAGGCACCACCCGAGTTGGCGGCGATAATCACGAGCGAGGCATAAACCATGCGGTCCTTGTGGTCGGTGACGAGCTTGCGCAGAATCATGATCATCACGATACTGGTGGTCAAGTTGTCGAGGATGGCGGAGAGGAGGAAGGTGAGGAAGGCGATACGCCAGAGGAGCGCACGCTTGGAATGGGTCTTCATCACCTTGCGAACCCAGTTGAAGCCACCATTCTGGTCAACGATTTCCACGATGGTCATCGCTCCCATCAAGAAGAAGAGTGTGGTGGCGGTATCGCCCAAATGCTCCTGGATGATGGAGGTCACCTTCTCCACCATACCAGCCGCACCGCCGGTATAGTCAGGGTGCATCAACTGTAGGTACTGCATAGGATCGACCATGTAGAGGGTCCAGCAGCCTACCAACATCAAGAGGGCAATCGCCGCCTTGTTAACTTTCGTCAAGCTTTCGGTGGCTATGAGCGCATAGCCGAGCACGAAAACGACAATAATAGAAATTGTAAGTGTAGCCATTACTTTTTATTTATTATTAGATATTTATTTTCCATTTTTGCCGATAGCTTGCACTTTGCAAACCATAATCGCGTGCAAAGTTACAAAAAGAAAAGCAATAACCGTCCTTTTACCTTATTATATTTCTATGAAAACGTTGTCATTTTTATCTTTCCTCACTTTTCTTGCTATACATCAAGCAAATCGGAAATAGTGTAACACCTTTGTCGCAACTTCGTCAATGTCTTTCAACTTTATCGCAACCGCCCTGTAACAAAACCACCGTACCTTTGCAACCGAAATCAGGAAGGTAATCCTACTTACCTCTCCTGACGAAGGATGTAATAAGATGTATAATACGAATGCATGATTAAAGATGAAAACAAAAAGGGGATTAATTGCAGCTTCTGTGCTGCTGATGATGAGCCAAATGCCAACTACGGCTTGGGCTCAGCAACTCAAGGGTGTCGTCATCGACAAGAACTCGAAAGAGACACTCATCGGAGCGGTCGTCTCCGTGGAGGGAACCAACGTGAAGGCGGTGACCGATATAGATGGCAACTTTACGCTCAATGGATTGAAGAATGGAAAATATACCTTATACATCAAGTATGTAGGATATAAAACTCAAAAAATTGACGGGGTTCAAGTGAAGGGAACAATGAGGAATGATGGAACGCTCGTGATTTCTTCGAAGGATGATTCCTCGAAGAATTCTGAGAAGAAAGATGCTTCGAAGAATGAGACGTTGACCATCGCTTTGCTGCCTGATGAACAGCAACTGAAGGAGGTGACCGTTACCGCTGTGGAAAGGCGTAATACAGATGCGGCTATGATTCAGGTCGCCAAGAACAGTCCCGTCATCGTGAGCAATGTTTCGGCACAAGAAATAGCTCGTACACAGGATACGAATGCAGGTGAGGTCATCCGCCGTGTGCCAGGTGTGAGCCTCATCGACGACAAGTTTGTGATGGTGCGTGGATTGTCTCAGCGTTACAACAACGTTTGGGTGAACGGTGGAGCCGTACCAAGCTCGGAAGCCGATTCGAGGGCTTTCTCCTTCGACATCATCCCAAGCTCGCAAATCGACAACCTCACCATCGTGAAGTCGCCATCGGCTGAATATCCAGCCGACTATTCGGGCGGTTTCATCATCGTGAACACGAAGGAGATTCCTGCGGAAAACAACTTCACCTTATCTATCGGTGGAAATTGGAACACGGCATCCGCCTTCAAGGACTTCTCTTACTCGAAAGGCTCGGGAACAGACTTCCTCGGATTCGACAACGGACTGAGAAGCCTCAACGGTGGAATCAACGCCTCCCTAAAGCCTCAGCTCGATGCCAACGGCAACCCAGTGGGCGACTACGCCACCTCTCTCCTCGGCAACCATCTGAACAACGACTGGAACGTAAAGAACAAGAAACCTTGGGGAGACTTGAAACTTGCCGCCAGCCTCAACCATCGTTGGATGCTCGGCGGAAGAACGCTCGGCATGCTCGCCGCCCTCAACTACACCAACGAATACCGCACCTACACCGACATGGAGAACAACCTCTATGGCATCTACGATGCGGTGAACGACAAGCCAAACTATCTTCGTCACTCCGTTGACGACCAATATAATAATAATGTTAGACTCGGAGCGATGCTCAACTTCACCTTCCTCTCGAAGGACGGCAACCACAAGTATCAGCTCAAGAACATCTTCAACCAGTTGGCCACCAGCCGATACACCTGGCGAGATGGCGTGAGCGCACAGTCGAACCTGGAGCGAAGCGCAGAGTATTACTACCGCAGTCGAACTACATATAACGGTCAGCTTACCGGCAAGCACACCTTCACTAGCGACGCCCTTGATTGGAGCATCGGGTATGCGTATGCCAACCGTCATTTGCCTGACCGTCGTAGATACCTCATCGACGATGCTCTCGAATCGGGCGTTTACGCCCTGAGCACCGGCAACGACATATCTCGCGAGTGGACCCAACTCGACGAGCACATTCTCTCTCTTGGAATCAATGACAAGCATCACTTCAAGTTTGGCAACTTCGAGCCAGACTTGCAAGTGGGTGCCTATGGGGAATATCGCTCTCGCCAGTACCAGACTCGCAACTTCATCTACAACTGGAATGTTTCTGACAACAACATGCCATCCGACTTCCGCCACAGCGACCTCCCGACCCTGCTCAGCAACGAGGCAAACATGGGTTACGATAAGCTGTACCTCTTGGAAGAGAAGCAGATGCGCAATAACTATCGCGGACACAATACATTGGGCGCAGGATACCTGGCGATGTCTCTCCCCTTTGGCAAACTCGGCATCCACGCCGGTGTCCGCTTCGAGCACAACGATATGGAACTCATCTCCAACACCCGTGACTATGAGAAGAGCGAGACGAGCCGCCATTACAAGACCGATGATATTTTTCCGTCTCTCAACACAACATACAAAATCAGCGACCAGCACCAGGTGCGCCTGTCGTATGGCCGTAGCATTAACCGACCTGAATTCCGTGAAGTATCGTCGTCGGTGTATTACGACTTCGACCTTGCCAGCAATGTGCAGGGAAACACAGAGTTGAAGAACTGCTACGTCGATAACCTCGACCTGCGATATGAGTGGTATCCATCCCGTGGAGAGCTCATCTCGCTGGCGGTCTTCTACAAGCATTTCGACTCGCCTATCGAGTGGACTTACACGGTGGCTGGCGGCACCGACCTCATCTATTCTTACAAGAATGCGAAGAGTGCCAACAACTACGGTGTGGAACTGGACATCCGAAAGAACCTCGCCTTCCTAGGCTTGAAGGACTTCAGTTGGTCATTCAACGGAGCCTTGATCAAGAGTAAGGTGCAATTCGAAAAAGGATCGAAGGAGGAGAACCGACCGATGCAAGGTCAGTCGCCTTATCTCATCAACACAGGCATCTTCTACAAGAACGAGCCATTGAAGATGGACATCGCCCTGCTCTACAACCGCATCGGCAAGCGAATCATCGGAGTAGGAAG
Source organism: Candidatus Segatella violae (assembly GCA_002440225.1). Classification (GTDB taxonomy): domain Bacteria; phylum Bacteroidota; class Bacteroidia; order Bacteroidales; family Bacteroidaceae; genus Prevotella; species Prevotella violae. The sequence goes on along the minus strand of DJSH01000059.1, from coordinate 10,890 downwards.
AAGCGAGGGAACCACGGGCGACGACTCCAACGCCAGAGTGCCTCACAGCTATGAGATGCCTCGCAACACCATCGACCTCTCGCTCGCCAAGAAGTTCGGCACCCACTTGGAGCTGAAGCTCAACATAAGAGACCTCTTGGCAGAGAAGATATATTACAAGCAATTCGCCGATGTAACCTACAGCGATGGTAGCAAAAAAACGGTAGAAGAGATTTCGAGATGCTACAAGCCAGGCAGAAATATCGGATTGCAAGCAGTTTATAAATTCTAATGAAGATTCAGAATATGATGTTTTATAAAAACAAGAAGACAATGATGAACAAGATGTATTTCATGGGATGCATGGGCATCCTCGCAGCATCTGCCCTATTGAGCAGTTGCAGCAGTGACAACGACGACAATGGTAACAACGGTGGCGGAAACAACCCATCAGTTATCTACAAGTGGACAACCGATGGCGGTTTGAAGGCTTGCGATCATATCCTCTTCAGCGAGGACGGCAAGGAAAACGCCAACGGAACCGAGATCGGCAATGGCGACCAGGAGTTCGTTTTCACAGGCAAGCAGACACTGAAGAAAGGCACTTATCTCCTCAAGGGATGGGTATATATCGCAGACGGAGCAGAGCTCACCATCGAGCCAGGCACCATCATCAAGGGCGACAAGCAGACCAAGGCTGCCCTCATCGCAGAACGTGGCGGCAAGCTCATCGCCAAGGGTACGGCAGCAGAGCCAATCGTCTTCACATCCGAAGAAGCAGCAGGAAGCCGCAAGCCAGGCGACTGGGGTGGCATCATCCTCTGTGGAAAGGCAAAGAACAACCAGACAGAACAGCAGATAGAGGGCGGTCCTCGCACCAAGCATGGCGGCACAGACGATGCTGACAACTCAGGAGCCTTGAGCTATGTACGCATCGAGTTCGCTGGTTATCCATTCCAGAAGGACAAGGAAATCAATGGCTTGACCTTCGGTTCTGTAGGTTCCGGCACACAAATCGACCACGTACAGGTATCTTATTCCAACGATGACTCCTTCGAGTGGTTTGGCGGAACAGTGAACTGCAAGTACCTTGTGGCTTACAAGGGTTGGGACGATGACTTCGATACCGACAATGGTTTCTCAGGAAAAGTACAATATGGTCTCTCACTTCGTGACAGCAAGATAGCCGATACTTCTCAGAGCAATGGTTTCGAGAGCGACAACTGCGCCGATGGTGCTACCGTGGAGCCTTACACCACCGCAACCTTCTCAAACATCACCTTCGTAGGTCCTAAGGTATTGGACGACAAGTTCCAGAACACCACTGAGTACATCACCGCAGGTGCTTACAACCCTAACAACGGTTCTGCCCTTGGCAAATTCCAAGCAGCCATGCAGATTCGCCGTTCCTCTCACCTCAACTGCATCAACTCCGTGGCACTCGGTTGGCCTATCGGTTTGATTGTGGATGGCGAGAAAGGCAACACCGTTCAGTCTGCCAAGGATGGTGTGTTCAAGCTCCAGAATGTTTATTTTGCAGGAATGGATGCCGTGGGAAGCGATGCCAACAAGATTTACGACGACGTGCTCTATGATGCCAAGAACAAGGCAGTGCTCGACAATAACCAGAAGTCATACAGCAACACCTTCTTCTTCTCTGAGAAGAGCAACAAGTACTTCGACAGTTGGAAAAGTCTTGTAGGAGCGGATGGTTACACTCCTATCGCCGGCAGTCCATTGCTCGGTGCCGCTTCCTTCACTGGTTGGACAGGTTTCGACACTGTAAGCTACATCGGAGCCTTCGACGGCAGCAACAACTGGATGAGCGGTTGGACCAACTTCGACCCACAGAATACAAAGTATTAAAGAGCTTTCAGTAGTTCTTGATATGAGCTTTCGGTAGTTTGATTCATTCTGAAATCAGAATCAGCTAATTTCTATTTTGACTATAAGGTTTTCTTTTATTGAGGGCACGCCGCAAGCGATTTGCGGCGTGCCTGTTTTTTGTATTTTGGACTCAAAAATAAGCAAAAACCTCCTAACCGCCAAATATTTCAACCATTTTTGCAAGTTTTATCAAAAAACTTTGTATCTTTGTGCTTAGATTTGCGCATTAGGCAGTTTAACAATATAACAAGGAGAAAATATGGCAAGAAAATTTTATCCTGTAGGCATACAGACATTTGAGAAAATCCGCAAAGGCAACTATCTCTATATTGACAAAACGGAATATATCTATCGTATGACCCATTCAGATAGCTCAAATATATTTCTGGGACGACCTCGTCGTTTCGGAAAGTCTCTGCTTGTCTCTACCCTACAGAGCTACTTCGAAGGAAAGAAGGAGTTCTTCCAAGGTCTTGCCATAGAAAAGCTAGAGAATGAATGGGAAGAATATCCTGTGCTTCATTTCAGCATGGCCATGGGCAAGCACATGGAGAAAGACCAATTGGAAAGATACCTGCTCTATATTCTTAAATTGAACGAAGAGCGATTCGGCATCGAAAATGATGACATTGACCCAAACGTGAGGTTGAGCAACCTTATCATGAATGCTTACAAGAAAACAGGTAAACAGGTGGTTGTGCTCATCGATGAGTACGATGCTCCCCTCCTTGATGTCGCACATGAAGATGACAATCTCAAGACGCTCCGAGAAATCATGCGCAATTTCTACAGTCCACTGAAGGATTGCGACCCATATCTTCGCTTCGTCTTCCTCACGGGCATCACCAAGTTCTCGCAGCTCAGTATCTTCAGCGAACTGAACAACATCACCAATATCTCTATGAAGAAAGAATACGCTGGTATTTGCGGAATCACGAAAGAAGAACTGCTTACACAAATGTCGGATGACATCGATGATTTGGCCGAATCGCAAGAATTGACCAGAGAAGAAACCATAGAGAAACTGAAAGAGAATTACGATGGTTACCATTTCGCTGCCCAGTCACCAGACATCTTCAATCCATTCAGCTTGCTCAACTGTTTCTCAAACAAAGACTTCGGTGCCTACTGGTTTAGTTCCGGTACACCGACTTACTTGATTAACATGATGCGCAAGTTCAATGTCTTGCCAACCAACTTAGGAAAGATGTACGCCAAGGCATCTGCTTTCGATGCTCCTACAGAGAACATGAAAGCCATCACTCCTTTGCTGTATCAAAGTGGCTATCTTACCATCAAGGACTACGACAAGTTTAGCCAGCTTTACACCCTCGACCTTCCTAACAAGGAAATCAAGGTGGGCTTGTTTGAGAGTCTTCTGCCAAACTATCTCGAAGGTATGTTCGCACAGAATGGCGACGTAGCCATCGCTCAGATGTCGGTGAAGATTCGTCAGGACGACATGGACGGAGCCTTGGAACTGCTCCAAACATTCCTCGGTACCGTGCCTTATTGCAACATGACCAATTACGAGGGACATTATCAGCAGATGCTCTTCATCATCTTCTCGCTCCTAACGGGATATGTGGTGGATGTGGAGGTGCATACCCCTAACGGAAGAGTTGACATCGTGATGGAGACCGATACTCGCCTCTACCTCATCGAACTGAAGCTGAACAAGAATGCCCAGACGGCACTCCAGCAAATCAACCTCAAAAACTATGCTCAGCGCTTCGCCCTCTGTGGCAAGCCGATAGTAAAAGTAGGCATCAACTTCGATTCCACCAAAGGAAATATCGAGGACTGGGAGATAGAGGAGTAACTCCATGTTCCATTGCCTCAGAATAATGTAGAGATCCAAAAGATGCGCTAACCAGATGCATGAATTCCGCTCGCTCAGAATTTGTCATAGTCTATGGAAGAAGGCGTGTCGGCAAAACGTTTCTTATCGAAAAATACTTCGACAGTAAATACGACTTCTCCTTTGTTGGCGGTCATCGCTTGACAAAGGCAAAGCAGTTGCGTGCCTTTGACAAAGCTCTCAAAAAGGCAGCAGGATTGGAACGATATCTACGTCCGCCCTTTTACCTTAAAGGAAACAAAGGAATATTTGCTTAGCCAAGGAATGACTCTAGACGATTATCAAATTCTACAACTCTATATGATATTGGGTGGCATACCGTTCTATCTAAGTTTGCTGAATCCATCAGAAAGCATCTTGTCAAACATTGATAGGCTTTTCTTCAGAAAAAATGGTGAGTTAAGAACTGAGTTTGATGAGCTCTACAATGCGATTTTCAATAAATCAGAAAAATATCTGGAAGTAGTAGATTTACTCTATAAACACAAAGAAGGTCTCACATACAACCAAATACTCAAAGCGACGAAACTGGATGGCAATCGGCTGACAACAGTACTCCGCAACTTGGAACGTTGCGACTTCACAGTTTCTTACATCCAGTTCGGCAACAAGGTTAGAGAAACCATTTACCGCCTGATAGATTTCTACACCTTATTCTATTATAAGTTTATAGCCCAAATGGATTCCAAAGACGAACAATGGTGGACCAACAATTACGATTCTCGTTCTGTAACAGCATGGCAAGGCTTCTCATTCGAATTAGTCTGCCTCACTCATCTTCCCCAAATCAAACAAGCTCTTGGAATCTCAGGCATATCCGCCACCGTATGACGCTATTCCGTGAGAAGACTCATAGTACAAAAGCACTCATTCCAACTTTCGTTACAACTTTTGGCATGGCAAATGGTATCCACAAAAGCATCGTTGGGAAGGAAGTGGTTGCCAAGGACTTATTTACATAATAAAGGATTATGATGACAAATTAAAGAAGAAACAATTATGAATATTGAAGAAGTAAGACAATACATTCTGTCATTGCCCAGCGTTACCGAAGACCAGCCTTTCGGCGATGACATCATCACCTTTCGTGTAGAGGGGAAGATATTCGTTTGCCTCTGGTTGGGTGGAGGCAGATACGATATGAAAGACGGCATGTCAAGATTCGCCTGTAAGCTCTCGCCTGAGAGAAACGAGGAACTGCGCGACCAATACGAGGCTGTGCAGCCTGCCTTCCATTGGAACAAGCGACACTGGAGTGATATATATTACGAGCAACTGGAACCTGAACTGGTGGAGGAATGGATCAAGGAATCCTATCATCTCATCATCAGCAAACTACCCAAGGCAGCAAGGGAGAAGTATATATCATTATAAAAGGAAAAGTCTTATTTTCCCCTATAAAGGAAAGAAAAGCAAGAAAAGTTTCCCCTATAAAGGAAACATTTAGTCCATTTCTTTCCTTTATAGGGGATTTTTTTGCATATTTGCACCCAAATAGATGAAATAAAGCTATTAAAGATACTTGCATGATATTCTCTTTGGAGAACATCTGTGCCAAACTACAAGACAAAGTTAATAGTTCTCAATTATACATCATTACCATGGACGAAGAGGAAGAAATCCATCAGGATGGCTTCACTATCCATGCAATGCCTATATGGAAAATGCTTCAGAGACCGCACACCGCACAAGTATAGCATAACTAGCTATTATTCAAGCTATTGCAGAGTGCGGTACCATCAACACACCGCACGGAGACCGCACAAAAACAGCACAGGCTTCCGAAGGCTCTGAAATGCGTGCAGTCTTGTGCGGTGCCTGTGCGGTCTGTTGTAAGCACCGCACAAGGGTAAACATATTGCAATACAGCAAGTTATGTGTACTTCTGTGCGGTGTGCGGTCTCAAGCGATAATCGGATGCAGGAGAAAGGTCTCCCGAACTATGAATAAAGAAGAGGAAACTTCCCGAAAACTCCATCGGGAAGTACTTCTCACTGTCTGGCGATGAAAGTCATCCTGTCTCGGCTTGACAGGCTGCCTTTCCTCGCCAGACAGTGTAGGAAAAGTCGGGAGATGGATTTTGGCAACTAGCGTTGTAAACTCTTGCGTGTAGAGATGCAATTGATAGCCACCACCATTATCTATTCCATTATTACCATAGTGGTTCATCTTCCCTATCAGAAGGAAAACCAAAGGCTGTTTTATCAATTTCCAGAAACATACCATAAAGAGTATTCATCTTATCATGTTTATTATTGAATGGAAGGTTCTGCCGCTATACCATAATCTTGCTTATCATGAAAGATATAGGAAGTTCCCAATGTCCCTAAGTTTGGAATTAAAGCACCTACCAACTGACGTTTTCCTTCTTTTACGTAACTTTCCATCCAATCATAATCTACTTGATTAGTCTTTGTCACAGGCAACACAATTTCAGACTCCAAAAATGTTTTTTCAACATCTCTGACCAAAACTGAAAGCAACTTATTCGTCAATCCATTCAGAACTGTTTCTAAATACAACTTTGCATCCACACTTACGCCAACATCTTTACATGTTATGACTTTAACAAATTGACCAGCATACCATTTTCGATATCGATAGAAAAATACCATCTGCATTAATCCCAAGCTAAAAGAGCCAGCCTCTTGCAAACCATCAGTACCCATAAAACCAGAGACATCACAAATACCTCGATTTTCTGCTGTACGTGTTATGTAATCAAAACTCTCAACATTATCCACACTTTTCACTAAATCCCCTTTATCATAAGAAGGGGTTGCATTTTTTATCTCAAACAAATCCTTTACGCGCATTCTCTTCATGGCAAATGGCTTTCCTATCTTTTTTACAATGTCAATTGGAGCATTATAAATTTGATTTTTCAAATCCCAAGCAAACTGTTCTTTTATGGATTGTTTAAAATCTGTTTCTGTACGTTCTGTCTTATGTTCTATATGTTTCTCGAAATTCCAATCATCCCCTTCTTTAGAAATTGTATCCTCACAAAATACATCATCAACAGACCATAAGGAGCCATGAAACTTAGAATTCTTTACTGCACTACGTCCCAATTTGTAAAGCAAATACATATCTTCATAACGCTCTATCGGACTATCCACATCCTTTATGCATCTTTTAGTACGTTTGTATCCATCATTTCTAAAGTCCAAAAAACGAACTAAATCCAAACTAAAATTATGAGGTATCTTAGCCTTAAAAACATAGATACTTGTTTGAACTATCGCATTTGGAATAAACAAATCCATAGGCATTTTTATACTAGCCACCATAGTATGCTTTTTCAATATACGTTGCGTTGTGTTCTTTGCTTTTCCTGAGCCTGCAGAATCCTGAACAATAACTGCCCCCAAGCCTCCTTTCTCCATATTATCCAACCCAAATTCAAAAAATGGAAGGCCAAAGTCTTCATAAGAAAAAGGGGGATTCAATAACAATTTACTCGCACCAAATTGTTTAAATACAGATTTAGGCGTGGTAAAAGAGTCCGCCTTGATAATATTGGAGCTACCGTCACCTCTTAGAATCATGTTCGCCGCTGCCAAAGTATACATCTTTGCATCAACTTCTACTCCTAAAAGATTCTCTTTTTTTATCTTTGCAATTGCATCATTGGCTATTGTTGTATTCTTTCCTAACTTTGTATTAGCATCATTAACCATCATATCCATTGCTGCAACCAAAAATGCCGCAGAACCTGTCGCCAAATCCATCACCTTTGACTCCATGTCTATGTCTAAAATTCTTGCCATCAAACTTGTTATATAAGGAGGTGTCAAGACTTTCCCCAAAGATGCGCCATCACTTAAGGCATACTTCAAAAATGTAGAATACATTTCTGCCATAATATCCAATGCACCTTGGGTCATATCAATCGCCAAGAAAACATACTTATATAAAAAAGCAAACACCTGTTTCGTCACCGAAGAATCCATTTTCAGAATATCAGCAACCAAATCATCCAAAGCAACAGTTTGATCACGACTCGCATCTAACGAAATAGAATTTTTAAACTGCTCGATCATTATATGCTTTTTATCCAAAGCTATATCTTTCTGGTCCAAAAATTCTTGAACATGATTTATTACAATAACAGAATCTCGATTTTGTTCCGTAAAAATGCCCTTCAAATCTTCAGGAGTTAATCCGCAATCAACAAGATTGCCCTCTTTATCCACAACATCCTGCATAGACAACAGCATACCAGAGACATATACAACTCGCTGTTCAACACCAATATTAAAATTGTTCATCAACTTGTTTAGTCTCTTTGCTTCACGCAATATACCATCACGTGATTTTATCAAGATCGCATGACGCTCTTCATCAGTAATTGTCGCATCTTTATAAAAAGCAGAAAAACTTGCATTGTTTTGCAAGAAATTCAATTTTTTGTAAGAAGCCATATATTTTGGTTCAATTGATGGTGAAAATACATAATAAACCATCACTCGAATTTCCTCCTTACTTTCACCTGAAATACCTATAGCAACAGCTTCTTGATATTTCTTAGACGCAATTATTTTTTGAGCATAATACACCGCTCCATTAACAGCATAGTCTTTCACCGACTTTTCATCAGTCTTTAACCCCAAACGAGATTTGGCCACTAATTTATCATTACGAAGTTTGTCTTCTATTATCACAGGAATTGAATATTTTTCAATTGTGAAATCAGGCTGTCCATAATTGGCTTTCTTTTCGGTTTTAGCTGCGCCTTTCAATGCATCTTTTAAATAAGAAGACATTGAAGATTTTTCATTGAAATCTTCTAACTTATTCAATCCCAGATTTTTGAGTTGATTTTTAACAAAATCATCAACATCTGCCTCTAAAGTGAATCTAATCATTCTTCTAGCACAAATATACTCTACAGGCTCCATTTATAGAAAATAGAAATATGAAAATCTTCTTGACTATCCAAAAGAAAAGGCGTAGGAACCATCACTTCATTATCCTTGCCTTTCGAGGTATTAGGGGACCTTTTAATGTCAAGGATAAGAAGCAACAGATGCCTACGCCAAATAGAGTATATACGATAGCACAAAGCACACCCTTCCTTACGAAAGGGCGCACCTGTGCCGTGTAAATACACGATATGGGTAGACGTCCATTTGCCATCTCCCTCTGAACATTAAAATTCGAAAGTCCCTAATTTTCGAAAAGGTCAGAAGAAAACGTTATGAACGCCTTTCTCAAAAATAGGCCAAGCCTTGGATTCACGCCAGCGACTCATCGCCAGCAATCCGCAGAATGACAAGTGCAAAAGTAATGAAAAGAATTGAGACAAGCAAACTTTTAACCAACATTTTAGGAAATATTGGCTTGCTAGAAAATAAACTCATCGCACAACAGCCGAGTGATGCTTGCACAACAGCTGTTTTCCAACCGCCCAACAGCTGTTATGCAAGCGCACATCAGCTGTTGGGCGACCGACAAAGCTACATCTTCGGAAGACATATTCTATATTTTCCGAAGACTTCTACTATATATTGAGAAGACTTATTGAGCATCGATTAGCCTTCTCAACATATCCGAGTATTGTTCACCAATAGGTAAGTCTTCCTCCAAATGCAAGACACAACGCACGCAAGTGGTATCTCGCAAAAGAACTGTGCCTGTTTACAGGTTCTATTATATTATGTAAAAATCACATCTTCGGCATTTCAATCTCCGGTATCACAAATTCCGCCTCATCCACTACCTTGTTGTTCTCAAAGAACATACTATAGTAAATAGGCATATAAGTGATGCCCTCCTGTTGATAAACCCGTTGTTCATTGCTCAGCACCACTGCCTCATGGATATGGTATTCAGGGGTAGCCAAAAACTTGTCCAAGGCACTATGAACGGTATAGTCCTTGCCCGACTTAATCTCCAAAGGAAGAACGGTCAAATGGCGATAGTCATCTATGAGATAATCCACCTCTCCCTTTTGTTTGTTGTCGTAATAATGAAGCGCAAAGCCATGGGCATGAAGTTCCTGGGCGATAACCGACTCATACACTGCACCCAAGTTCACGCTCCGCTCATCTTTCAACACGGCATTGATATTGGTACCATACAACAGATTGGTCAACAACCCTACATCGCTCAGATACAGCTTCAGCAAATTCTTGCTTTCCAACTCTGCAAGCGGAAAAGCAGGATTGCTGATGGCTTGAACAGCCAAGGCAATACCCGAATTGGTGAGATATTCAAATTCCTCGGCATAGTCGCTAAATTGCTTATGCGCCTTCAAGCCTTCTATATTCTTTACGATGATGCGCTTCTTCTTGTTCTCCATATTGGAAGGAATCATGTCATATATCTTGCGAATCACCAATTTCTTCGCCCCATCATATTGCGAGGCATCTATCTTGTAAAGAGCATGAATATCTCGCTGAATGGCACGAACTTGCACGATATTTCTATTCTCCAAGAACTTATTGATGGCATCGGGCATTCCGCCCACCAAGAGATAAGTCTTGAACTGCTGAAGCATATAGTTGTGCATGGAATCATTCAAGGATTCCTTGGCTATAAACTTTTGGCGCATCGCCTCCACAGCTTCCTTTCCACAGCCCATCGCCCATAAGAATTCCTCGAAATCCAAAGGGTACATTTGCTGGATGGCGACACTTCCGATAGGAACAGAAGGGGTTTGCGCCAAAGCGACTCCGAGTTGTGAGCCACTGGCGATATAACGATACTTGCCATCCTCGTTGAGGAACTTAAGCATGGTCATCAGATGCGGATAACTCTGTATCTCATCCAGAAAGACAAGGGTGTCTTCTTTGGTTCCCAGGTTATTACCAGCCATCGCCCCCAACTGCAAATAAAAATCATCCTTGCTCTTAACTGTGGCAAAGATGCCATCTCCCTCTTGATCCGCCTTGAGGTTTATCTCCACAAAATGCTTGAACAGCTTCTTGCCCACGTATCTTATCAAATACGATTTTCCTATCTGTCTGGCACCATTGACCAACAGTATCTTTCGAGGCTCACGGAGAAGAAAGTTCTCCAAAGTTTGGGTAAATTTACGTTCTAACATAATTCTATCTTATTTACTGGTTGCAAATATACTGAATTTCAACGTATTGTGCAAATATTTAGGAAAAATTCCGTCATTTTACCCCTCAAAAAGAGGAATTATTCCGTTA
>DJSH01000027.1:55573-82810 GCA_002440225.1 Candidatus Segatella violae | reverse complement strand
AAAGATAAAAAGAAAGATAAAGGATAAAAAATATCAGATATTTAATTTAATAAGAAAAAGAAGATTAAGGTATTCAGAAAAAATGAAAGAAGTATTATTGGTTAGTATCGGCAGCTTCTTCGGAGGCGGCATGAGATATTGGGTATCGAAGGTGGTGCAATCGTGCAGCCTCATCGCCTTCCCTTTCGGAACGATGACGGTGAATGTATTGGGATGTCTCATCATCGGTTTCCTTTCGGGATTGAACTGGAACGGCGGAGATTTGAGCGGTGGATGCGGAAACGCATGGATGACACCTTCCACCAAACTATTGCTCACCACAGGGTTCTGCGGCGGATTCACGACCTTCTCCACTTTTATGAACGAAGGTTCGGGATTACTGAAGGACGAGCAATATCTCTACATGGCGCTCTATCTCTTCGGAAGTCTGGCGCTCGGACTTGCCGCCGTGCTAGCAGGACATTATCTAGCAAAATTCATCGCATAAAAAAGACGAGATAACGCATTTCAATCAATAAAAAAAGGTAAAAAAGACATTCACTTCAGGAAATGAAAAAAGGACTATTTGCGCTTGCCTTGGGAACATTCACCCTCGGCATGGCTGAATTTATCATCGAAGGCATCATCACCGATGTCGCTCACAACATGAACGTGTCCATCCCTCAGGCTGGACATCTCATCTCCATCTATGCTCTCGGCGTTTGTGCGGGCGCATTCTCGCTGATATTGATGCACAAATATCGCCCTAAGAAAATTTTGATGTTCCTCACATCGCTCATCACCCTCGGTGCCATCATCGCCACCATAGCCCCAAGCTACTGGCTGTTGCTCTGTGCCCGTTTTATACAAGGCTTGCCACACGGCGCTTACTTCGGAACGGCTACCATCGTAGCGGTCAAGATGGCGAAAGAAGGAAAGGGTACCAAGGCGGTGGCCATGATGTGCGCCGGAATGCCCGTAGCCAACTTGATGGGTGTTCCACTGGGTACTTTCCTCAGCCACAACATCTCTTGGCGAGCCCCATTCTTGATGTCGATTATCCTGGGCATCATCACCCTGTATATGATATACCGATGGGTTCCCGATGTGGAGGCACTGCCCAACAAGGGCATGAAGGCACAATTCCGATTCTTGCGAAACCTCGCCCCTTGGCTCATCATCGCCGCCACCTTCTTGGGCAACGGCGGTATCCTCTGCTGGTTCAGTTACATATCCCCGCTCTTGCAGTTGGATGGTGGATTTAGTGCTGCCAGTATCTCCGTCTTGATGATTTTCGCAGGATTGGGCATGGTGGTGGGCAACCAGGTGAGTGCCTATCTCGCAGACAAGATGCAACCAGGCCGATTCACCTGCTATCTCCAGTTCTTGGCGGCTGCAGCCTTGTTGGCGACCTTCTTCCTCTCCCACAACGGGTGGATTTCCGCAGCCATGATGTTTATCTGCTGCGCCTGCCTCTTCGGCATCGGATCGCCAGAGCAGTTCCTCATCGTAAAGCATAGCGAGGGAGGCGAGATGCTGGGCGGTTGCTGCATCCAGGCGGCATTCAACCTGGGAAATGCCGTGGGCGCCTTCCTTGGCGGCATCCCTGTTTCCTTGGGATTGGGCTACAACTACCCTGCCCTCATCGGTGTGCCGATGGCATTGGCTGGAGCCTTCTGCCTCTTGGCTTTCCACAAGAAATACGAGGGAAAGGCTGCGTAATCAGCAAGATTTTCTTCCTTTTTTGTTATTTTATATCTTTAAATCGCTTTATTCTCGAAATTTATTTGTATTTTTGTGCCATGAATTCATTAGATACAAACAACATAAAATGGAGCGAGAATGTCATCATCGCTGATGCTGACTATATCGACAAGGTGGTGTTCGACCTGACCGTCAATTTCGAACGTATGATCAACCGCCGCATCCAACCTGCCGACATGGCGCAATGGGCTGTCTGCATAGCCCTAGACGGTGGACTGAGAGAGGGTGAGCACGAGACACAAGTGGTGCTCATCCACGACAAGAAGTCGATGGCAATGAAGAACTTCCGCCCTTCCAACTACGAGAAGGACCTGAACGCACAGGCTTTCAAGGATGCCAAACTGGGCGAGTTCATCATCTCTTCTTATTCTACGGAGGAAAAGATGGTGGGCAAGGACGATTTCCTCGTGGACATTGCCCGCACCATATGCAACGCCAAGGAGGTGAAGCGAGTGATGATTATCCCGAACTCAGAGGACGGCGATGCCTACGACCAGTTGCGCGACATGCTCCGCAAGGTAGACGATGACGACAAGCGCATCACCCTCTTCGCCATGCAACCATTACCAGGCGGCAACTTCCGACAGGAAATCCTGGGCTACTCCCTAATGAGTGCCTTGGGAATTTCGGCAGACGAGATCAAGTAAGGGCGCAAGCCTAATTTAACATTTAACATTCAACACTTAACATTAAAAATACGAAATGAGTAGAGTACTTATGATTGGCGCTGGTGGCGTGGCTACCGTGGCTGCCTTCAAGATTGTCCAGAACCAGGACGTTTTCACTGAGTTCATGATTGCCAGCCGTCGCAAGGAAAAGTGCGACAAACTGGTACAGTCTATCCACGACAAGGGTTACAAGATGGATATTCAGACGGCACAGGTTGACGCCGACAATGTGGAGGAGTTGAAGGCTCTCTTCAATAGCTACAAGCCAGAGTTGGTCATCAACCTCGCCTTGCCTTACCAAGACCTCACCATCATGGACGCTTGTTTGGCTTGCGGTTGCAACTACATGGACACAGCCAACTATGAGCCAAAGGACGAGGCTCACTTCGAGTACTCTTGGCAGTGGGCTTACAAGGACAAGTTTGAGAAGGCTGGCCTCTGCGCCATCCTCGGTTGTGGTTTCGACCCAGGTGTTTCCGGTATCTTCACTGCTTATGCAGCCAAGCATCACTTCGACGAGATTGAGGTGCTCGACATCGTGGATTGCAACGCCGGCAATCACCACAAGGCTTTCGCCACCAACTTCAACCCAGAGATCAACATTCGTGAGATTACCCAGAAGGGACTCTGGTATAAGAATGGCGAATGGATTGAGACCGACCCGCTGTCTATCCACAAGCCTCTCACCTACCCTAACATCGGTCCTCGTGAGAGCTATCTGATGCACCACGAGGAGTTGGAGAGCTTGGTGAAGAACTACCCTACCATCAAGGAGGCTCGCTTCTGGATGACCTTCGGTCAGCAGTATCTCACTTATCTCGATTGCATCCAAAACCTCGGCATGAGCCGCATCGACGAAATCGAGTACGAGGCTCCATTGGCAGATGGCTCTGGCAAGACAGCCAAGGTGAAGATCGTTCCATTGCAATTCTTGAAGGCAGTGTTGCCTAATCCACAGGATCTCGGCGAGAACTACGACGGCGAGACTTCCATCGGTTGCCGCATCCGTGGTAAGAAGGACGGCAAGGAGCACACCTACTATGTATATAACAACTGCAAGCACCAGGAGGCGTACAACGAGACGGGTATGCAGGGCGTAAGCTACACCACCGGTGTGCCAGCCATGATTGGCGCCATGATGTTCTTGAAGGGCATCTGGAAGAAGCCAGGCGTTTGGAACGTAGAGGAATTCGACCCAGACCCATTCATGGAACAGCTCAACAAGCAAGGCTTGCCATGGCATGAGGTATTTGATGGTGACTTGGAAATCGACTAACCATTATTAGGCCCTAGCCCCACTTAACATTTAACATTCAACATATAACATTGAAATAAAATATGGCAGATATAAAAGAAGGAACTTTGAATCCTAACGAGGGCAAGTTGAAAGCCCTTCAGGCAGCCATTGCGAAAATCGACAAAGATTTCGGCAAAGGCTCCATTATGAAACTCGGCGATGAGCACGTGGAGAACATCGACGTAATCCCTACAGGCAGTATCGCCCTCGACAACGCACTCGGCGTAGGCGGTTATCCTAAGGGACGTATCATCGAAATCTATGGTCCTGAGTCATCAGGTAAGACCACCCTCGCCATCCATGCCATCGCTGAGGCTCAGAAGGCTGGCGGTATCGCTGCATTCATCGATGCAGAGCATGCCTTCGACCGCTTCTATGCAGCCAAGCTCGGTGTGGATGTGGATAACTTGTGGATTTCTCAGCCAGACAATGGCGAGCAGGCGTTGCAGATTGCCGACCAGTTGATTAGCTCTGCAGCCGTTGACATCGTGGTAGTCGATTCTGTGGCAGCCTTGACTCCTAAAAAGGAAATCGAGGGCGACATGGGCGACAACGTGGTGGGTCTTCAGGCTCGCTTGATGAGTCAGGCTCTCCGCAAGCTCACCTCCACCATCAGCAAGACCAACACCACCTGTATCTTCATCAACCAGTTGCGTGAGAAGATTGGCGTGATGTTCGGTAATCCAGAAACCACTACTGGTGGTAACGCCTTGAAGTTCTATGCCTCAGTTCGCTTGGACATCCGCAAGGCTACAGCCATCAAGGATGGCGACGAGGTGGTAGGTAACTTGGTTCGCGTAAAGGTAGTAAAGAACAAGGTAGCACCTCCATTCCGCAAGGCAGAGTTCGACATCATGTTTGGCGAGGGCATCAGCCGTGCCGGCGAGGTATTCAACCTGGCTGTAGCCAACAATATCATCGACAAGAGCGGAAGTTGGTATAGCTATGCAGGTTCTAAGCTCGGACAGGGTGCAGATGCTTGCAAGGCAATGCTCAAGGACAACCCAGAGCTTCTCGATGAGTTGGAGGCTAAGGTTCGTGAGGCACTTGCCGCAAATAACGAAAAGTAAAATGTCGGGCTGAAAGCCCAAAAGCACATAGCCTAGGGCATTCGCCCTAGGTTATATGAGCAACAATAGATGCCCAGAAAGGGCAAAAGCGTAAACTATTATAAAGGTTTACACCTTATTATATATAGGAGTCAAAACATCATGATGCGACACTTTATCGCCCCTGATGTTTTGATTCCTTTTATTTTGTCAGTCATATCTGACACCTTGTCAGCCACTTCCCCGTTTTTTCCCTTGGCACATGCTTTGTTATATAAGATAGCGTGAACGCTGAATGAGAGTTCCCGAACGATGCATATCTTCGGTAGGCTCTTGAAACCAGCGATTCATGAGATAAACAACATATTAATAACGATAAAAATAAAAAAAGATATAATTATGGGAAAAGTAATTGGAATTGACTTAGGTACAACAAACAGTTGTGTTGCCGTTTTCGAAGGTAACGAACCAGTTGTAATCGCTAATAGCGAAGGTAAGCGTACTACTCCATCAGTAGTAGGTTTCGTAAAGGATGGTGATCGTAAGGTTGGTGATCCAGCTAAGCGCCAGGCCATCACAAACCCAAAGAACACAGTTTACTCAATCAAGCGTTTCATGGGTGAGACATACGCACAAAGCCAGAAAGAGGCTGAGGCAATGCCTTACACCGTAGTAAACGAGGGTGGTTATCCACGTGTTGAGATTGAGGGACGTAAATATACTCCTCAGGAGATTTCAGCCATGATTCTTCAGAAGATGAAGAAGACCGCTGAGGATTATCTCGGTCAGGAGGTTACAGATGCAGTCATCACTGTACCAGCTTACTTCTCTGACTCACAGCGTCAGGCTACTAAGGAGGCAGGTGAGATTGCAGGCTTGAAAGTTCAGCGTATCGTGAATGAGCCTACAGCCGCAGCTTTGGCTTACGGTGTTGACAAGGCTAACAAGGATATGAAGATCGCCGTATTCGACCTTGGTGGTGGTACATTCGATATCTCTATCTTGGAGTTCGGTGGTGGTGTATTCGAGGTTCTTTCTACCAATGGTGATACACACCTCGGTGGTGATGACTTCGACCAGGTAATCATCAATTGGTTGGCTGATGGCTTCAAGAACGAGGAAGGCGTAGATCTCCGCAAGGACCCTATGGCTATGCAGCGCTTGAAGGAGGCAGCTGAGAAGGCTAAGATTGAGTTGTCAAGCTCTACTTCTACAGAGATCAACTTGCCTTACATCACAGCCGTTGACGGTATGCCAAAGCACTTGGTTAAGACTTTGACCCGTGCTCAGTTCGAGCAGTTGGCTCACAACTTGATCCAGGCTTGCTTGGTACCATGCCAGAACGCTATCCGCGACGCTAAGCTCTCTACATCAGATATCGACGAGGTTATCTTGGTTGGTGGTTCAAGCCGTATCCCAGCCGTTCAGACACTCGTAAAGAACTACTTCGGCAAGGAGCCTTCTAAGGGTGTTAACCCTGACGAGGTTGTTGCAGTTGGTGCAGCTATCCAGGGTGCCATCTTGAACAAGGAAGAGGGTGTAGGCGACATCGTATTGCTCGACGTTACTCCATTGACTCTTGGTATCGAGACCATGGGTGGTGTGATGACCAAGTTGATCGACGCTAACACAACCATCCCTTGCAAGAAGAGCGAGGTATTCTCTACTGCAGCTGATAACCAGACAGAGGTTACCATCCACGTACTCCAGGGTGAGCGCCCTATGGCTGCTCAGAACAAGAGCATCGGTCAGTTCAACTTGACAGGTATCGCTCCAGCTCGTCGTGGTGTTCCACAGATCGAGGTAACATTCGATATTGATGCCAACGGTATCTTGAACGTTTCAGCTAAGGATAAGGCTACAGGTAAGGAGCAGAGCATCCGCATCGAGGCTTCATCTGGCTTGAGCGAGGACGAGATCAACCGCATGAAGGCTGAGGCTGAGCAGAACGCAGCAGCTGATAAGGCTGAGCGCGAGAAGATCGACAAGATGAACCAGGCTGACTCTATGATCTTCACCACCGAGAATTTCTTGAAGGACAACGGTGACAAGATTCCAGCAGACAAGAAGCCAGGTATCGAGCAGGCATTGCAGCAGTTGAAGGATGCTCACAAGGCAGGTGACGTTGCAGCCATCGACTCAGCTATCAACAACTTGAACACCGTAATGCAGGCTGCTTCTCAGCAGATGTACCAAGGCGGTCAGCAGGCAGGTCCTCAGGGCGCACAGGGTGCTCAGGGCGGTCAGCAGGCACAGAATGGTGGCAATGGCGACCAGGATGTTCAGGACGCTGACTTCGAGGAGGTTAAGTAATATCTCCCGATAACGAGGAGCCTCAACAAAGCTCCTCTCTCTTGAAAAGAGAAGTTATTAAATTGATAATATAAGGTGAAAGCCCACAACTGACAAGGAAACGAATCGGTTGTGGGCTTTTTTGTAGACCTATATCTTATGAAGTTATTTTATCGTAAAGAATAAAACTCCTCGAGTAAAAAGTGATGTGCATCTAAGAAAATAGCTAAGATATTTATGATTTATTACACAAATCTTTTACTCGATATTCAGAGAAAAACCGTAACTTTGTGCACAATATGAAAATAATAGAATAAAACATATTATAATTATTAGTCACTTACGAGAAGGAAACAGGGTATGACAAAGAAAAGGCAAGGAAATAACATGAAGGTCTGCATTCCAGATGGAATAAAGGACACTCCATTGATGCGCATCAGCCTCCTACTGACGATGGGCATCATCACTGCCACCTACAGCTACGACTATCTCGGAACGGCACAATGGCTCTTGCTTGCCGGCATCAGCCTTGGCGCTGCCTTCATTACTAGGAAACTTATCTCCAGCCAATGCCTTTCGCTCTACCTCTGCATCTTCTTCCTGAGTTGCACGTTTACCGCCCATCAGATAGACAAGAGGCAACTTCCTACACAGTACATCACACAAGAAGAACTTTCCTCTTTCGACCGAACCATCCTCAGAATCGGTATGTTCAGGAAAGGCATCGAGCAGAAGATGAAAGACTTGCACATCGAAGAACAAGACTATGCCGTCGTATCGGCGATGGCACTTGGCGACAAGTCGGCACTGGACAAGGAAACCAAAGATAGCTATTCGATAGCAGGCACAAGCCACGTCCTTGCCGTAAGCGGATTGCACATCGGCATCATCTTCCAACTTTTCCTCCTCATGTTGAAAGGCAATCGAAATTCCTGGGCAGCCACAGTCCTATCCATCACAGCGATATGGGCATACGTGCTATTCATCGGGATGCCCAATAGCGCCATGCGTTCCGCCACTATGATTAGCATCTACTGTTTTGCCCTGTTGGCACGGCGGCAGGGGATTTCGCTCAACACACTTGCCTTCGCATACGTCATCATGCTGCTAATCAATCCGCAGAACCTCTACGACATCAGTTTTCAGATGTCATTCCTCGCCGTAGCTTCCATCCTCCTCTTTTATCCTCTACTCAACGGCCTGCTACACCCCCATCGGCGTATCACGAGATGGGGGTGGCAACTATTGTGTATGTCTGCCTCTGCCCAACTCGGCACCATGCCGCTCATCGTATATTACTTTGGCAGAATCTCTTGCTACTCGTTACTTACCAGTTTCATCGCCATCCCCTCAGCCACCCTTGTGCTTTACCTTTGTGCCTTGCTGCTTTTCCTGTCACCATTCACGCTGATCACATATATAGCAGGCTTCGCAGATACACTGATACAGTTTACAGCCAACATTCTTACAAGCGTCACCCAGTTCACCAACACGTTCTTTCGTCTCACATCCTTGTTGCCTGGTGCAAGCATCGAAGGGATAAGCATCAGCCTCCCGCTGCTATCCCTTCTGTATCTCGCCCTATTTGCCAGTTATCTACTAGTATGGAAACTGGGGTACATTTCCCAACGAGTAAATCATTACCATGCGCACACAGAATAAGTTAATTTTTCATAACAAGAAATAAGGCTTATTCTAAAAAAGCTTATCTTTGTACTAAAAATGCTGCAAGTAAATTTCTAAGACAATGGATTATACTCTATATAAATATTCGTTGGGCATAGCCTTGGTGCTGATGCTGTTCTTTGCCTTCTATTTTTTGCTGGCGAAGACTCCCGAAAAGCCCATCTTTGGCAACTACAAACGCTCACGCCGTATTATGGCAGTGGCACTTCTCGTCTTGTCAGCCAACTATTCTGTGCATCTTTTCGGTGGTTTGCGTTTCAACAATCCCGATGCAGCCATATTGATGAACCTCTCCACTTATTATCTTTCCTACTGGCTCTTTAGCGCGGCACTCATTTCGCTCCTAGATCGTTTCTTCTTGACGAAGAAATGCTGCCTAATCCACCTCTCTTCATGGTTGGCGTTTACCATCCTTTCATGCGTTATTCTCTTTGTCTTTCCAAAGGGAACATGGCAGCATGCAGGAATACTATTGATGGCATTATGGCTCTTACCTTATGGCATATATCTGGCACACCGCATCATTAACACCTACCATCAAGCGGTGCGCCTTTTCGACGATACCCATTCAGAGGATATTTCTGCTTATATCCGCTGGATGTCTGTGTTTACTTGGTGGGCGGTGATTTATGGGGTGAGTTGTGGATTGCTCACTTTCCTTCCCGATGAATATGTATTTCTTTGGATTCTATCGTCCATCCCCTTCTATATTTATCTTTATTGCTCCTATATGAACTATCTGCTTTTCTATGAGCAGGTGGAAAATATCCTGAAGATAGCCACGCCTGAAGTAAGTGCAGGGAAAGCTGAGGACACCCCCAAGGAGGTAAAAGACAATTCGTGGCTAACGAACGACATTCCTGCTTATCATTCCATTATAAAGAAGAACCTCACGGGATGGTTTGCACAGGATGGCTATACTCGTCCTGGACTTAATATAGAACAACTCGCCGTAGAGTTGGGAACCAATCGCACTTATCTTTCGGCTTACATCAAGCAGACATATCAGATGTCGTTTCGTGAATGGATAGCTGGTCTTCGCATCGAATACGCCAAGCGTATGTTCGTGGCTAACCCTAGGGCATCAGTGTCTGAGGTATCGGAATCGGCAGGCTTCCTCTCGCAGAGCTATTTCATCAAAATATTCACTGAGAAAGAAGGCACATCTCCTGCTAAATGGAAAAAACTAAATTAACGCTATCAACAAAAAATAATTCTACTAGCAACTGTTGTCGTTGTCGTAACGACAACTTTTTGTTTTTTCCCCAAAACATGCTGTAAGTAACCGCCTTGCACTTGCAACACCTTTTCTTTTTTATTATATTTGCAGCATCAAAGCAAAGACGGCTTTGAACAATTAATATCATCACGTATAACTTTTAATGTGTAAATATATGAAAAAGGACATCAAACTTTTTAATGCGTTTCCTAGATGGATATCGTTTGTAGCCGTAGGTATGTTGTTGGCTATCTTAGCAGCTTCGTGCAGTAGCGACGATGATTCAAAGAAGTCGTATGCAGATAATCCCTACAAGGATATACCTGCCACGTTGTTAACTGACCAAGGTAAATTGGACATGGTGCGTTCTATCCAAAACTTGAAAGATGGTCGATTTTTCTATCTTGACTATACCCAGGATTATAAGTTGTCAACCATCTCGGCTATGAACTTTACAGACAACACCCTATTAATAGGAGCCGTCCTTGGAACTCTTTGCGACAATGTGTCATCCTTAGGAAAATCTCGTATCAAGCTCGATGCTGGATGTAGCGCATTTGCTGCCACGACACCTGATAATGGCGATTATATCATGGGGCGCAATTTCGACTATTCTCACGGTAATGAACCTATCGCAGCAGCGATGGTTCGTACGTCCCCCCAAGGAGGGTTGAAGTCTCTCTGTATGGTGGATGCCTATTGGATAGGGTATCGCCAAGATCTTTGGCACTGTTTAAGCACCAGCAAAGACACCTTTGCCATCTACAAAAAACAAGACTTATCCTATATTATGGCATTTCCGTATTTGCTGATGGATGGCATGAACGAGGCAGGCTTCGCCGTGTCTGTACTTCATCTCGATGGCAAACCTACCCAGCAAGCTAGTACAGGCAAAAAGTTGACAACAACAGTTGCTATGCGTATGATGCTCGACCATGCAAGAACTATTGATGACGCATTGGAAATTTTGGACAAATATGATTTGTGGATTCCGTCGGGTGATGGTAATTACCATTTCTATATGGCAGATGCTACAGGCCGGTATGCACTTGTAGAATATGTCTATGATCAAGAGCATCAGAAGAAGATTTATATAGACGATGAATATATAGGAGAAGACGGGAAGATACATTACAAGTATCCCGATGTGTTGCCAAATACTCGTGAGGTAATCGAAAGCAGATGCGCAAGTAATTTCTATGTGTCCAAGACTATGGAAAGTTCTGACAAAGGACCAGTTCTTTCCGACCATGGAAAAACCCGTTACGAAATAATGGATTTTGTACTCAAACAGAACAATAACCTTCTATCCGAGGATGGAGCCATGAGTCTGCTCAATGGCGTAAGCCAAGCAGAAAGTCCAACCGACGTGACAAGCCATACCCAGTGGTCAGTAGTTTACAACCTCTCACAGCGCAAGGCCACCGTCTGCGTGAACAGAGATTATACGAACAAGTTTACATTTAATTTGAGATAACGGAATTATATGAAAAGAATACTAATTTGGGCTTTTTTCTGTAGCGTGGCTACTATGGTTCTTTGTTCTTGCAATGATGACCCAGTTGTTAATGGAGAAGATTTTGACAAAGAATTAATTGACTTTCCAACTGAAGACATTGTTAAAGAGAGCATAGATAGAACCATCTATTTAATAGGAACAATTTCTAGCAATAACGAAAGACAGATTATTGATAATTTTTCGTCGCGTTTCGCTGCTAGGAAAGTGTTGGAAGCGTCAAGCCTGCTACATCCAGGTGATGCAATTGTTTTTGAAAGTGAAATTCTTGGAGATATTATAGCTGGTAATGATTACCGGCTGAATATGTTGAAGGAAGCATATGGTCAAGGTGTCGTTATTATGATGAACGGCGGAAGCACGGATGATTTCTCCAAATTATGTACAGCATTGGATTGCTACAACCCATATAAGAAATCTAAAGAACCAGTTTCAAACAACGAAAGTACTCCACTTTGGATTATGGCGGGGAAGATGCCTGGGTTAGGTGGTTTATATTGTTGCCTAAGTCCGTCAATCAATTGGGAAAGTGAAGATAAAATAGTACGTAATATTGATGGGGGAGAAACGAATGTTTCTATGCCAATAAACGTCACCGAGTATGAGCAAGGATTGCTTTGTGAACAAATTTTGAAAGGAATCAAAAAAGGAATGCTTGTGCCAAATAGTGACAAATCGCCAACAAGCGAATTGACAGAATTAATGAGTGCGATAAAAATATATGTAGATGGCAAGCAAACAGGATGGATCAAGAAAAAGAAGAAAAAAGTGTATTTAACCAACTTCTATCTTGCTGAACTTGATATATGGAATGCATATAGTGAGAGCGAGAACAGACAGTACTATTATATCCATCAAGAATTAACTTTACCATTTCAGAACCTTTTGCTTGGAGAATGTCATGAGGCTGCTTGGAAAAGTTACGGCTTTTATGGTAAGAAATTGGAGACAACCTTTAAAAATGAAGGGGCACAAAATGGAGTTGTTTTTCATAAATTATCTCCTAATACAACCCAAGAGTCAAAAACCTACACAACTTCAGTTCAATACAATGTAGGAGGTTCTATATCAACGTCATCTGCTAGTTTGAATGCAGGAATGACCATAACGCATTCTTCGTCCTATACAGTGGATGATGTCGTAATTTCAAATAAGGGGGTTGCTGCTTCGCAAGAATCTCAAGCGGCATGGGCATTCGATTTACGTGAAGCTACAGGAAAATACCATGCATTTTATCATGGCAATACAGCAATTACCCCAGGGAGTCTTTCTGGTAGAGAGACATTTATTTCGGGTGCAGATTATATATTCTCAGTTCCCCAAGGACACAATAATATATGGAAATTTGATTATACGGTCTCTCTTCGGTGGAGCAGCTTCTATACGTTCGGTTCAACAAAGTCTCAACATGAAGATTATACAAAAACGTTTAGTAAAACATTTTCCCTTCCAGTCGTAAAAGAAAAATAGAAAATAACGACAGATACTCTACCTGCATAGATTTAATGCAGGTAGAGTTATTTTTTTTCGCCTTTTTTCTCGCCTAATACAAGAAAATATCGTAATTTTGCACAGAATTTATCAGAAAACATTTTAATTGAATGGGAAGAAACAAATACTCAGCAGGAGAAATCAAGGAAATAGGTAAGCTCTTGCGACTCAAGAACGCCGGCAACCGTTTGCAACAGAAGATGATACGCCACGAACTTCGGGTGGATTACGAGTTCAACATTTCCGACTTCAACGAGCCGGGCAAGGCTTTCGGCGAGGAGGAATTGCAGGATGCCATCAAGCGTGGAGCCATCCAGATTCTCGACGATGCCACCATCGAGGCGATGAAGACAAAGCGTGCACGAGACAAGGCTCGCGACGCTGCCGAGAAGGAGAAGGAAGCCATTGCTAGCGGTGAGCAAACCGACTGGAAAGAGGCGATGAAAGAATGGAACGACTATTATAAGAAATAATTATGGCAAAAGTATTGATTAAGACTTCAGAGGGCGACATCACTGTTCGCCTCTACGACGAGACACCTCAGCATCGTGACAACTTCATTAAGTTGGCTAAGGAGGGATATTTCGATGGCACACTCTTCCACCGTGTCATCAAGGACTTCATGATTCAGGGCGGCGACCCAGAGAGCAAGGGTGCGCCTAAGGGAAAGATGCTCGGCACGGGCGGTCCTGACTATACAATCCCTGCCGAATTCGTTTACCCACAACTCTTCCACAAGCGTGGTGCCCTGAGTGCTGCCCGACTGGGCGACGAGGTGAACCCGAATCGTGAGAGCAGCGGCAGCCAGTTCTACATCGTGTGGGGAAAGACCTACAAGCCAAACGAGCTGAAGCAGATGGAGAAGCAGATGGGGATGCAGATGGAGCAGACCATATTCAACCAGCTTGCCAAGGAGCACCACGACGAGATTATGAATTTCCGTCGCAACCGTGACCGTGAGGGATTGATGAAGCTACAGGATGAGCTCGTGGATGAAACCAAGAAACGTTGCAAGGAGCAGGGGTATCCTAAGTTTACCGAAGAGCAGGTAAAGGCTTATACGGAGGTGGGCGGCACGCCATTCCTCGACAACCAATACACCGTGTTTGGAGAGGTGGAGAGCGGCCTCGATGTAGTGGAGAAGATTCAGAACTGCGAGACGTTGAGAGGTGATCGCCCTAAGGAAGACGTTACGATGGAGATTTCGGTCATCGAAGATTGATGTTATAAAGCTTTTGCCCTTACAGGGCGCAAGATTCCCTCCAATCTACTACCCAGGGCTTTGCCCTGGGCTAGGTGCTTTTGGGCTTTCAGCCCGTTGCTAAACGTATAAGCGACAAGGATACATTCGTAAGCGACAAAGTATATACAACTATTCATTCGTATTACATATAAACAAATCAAAGAAGAAATGATGACTAAAGACAAAATGAAGAAGAGCATCAGCATGAAAGGCCTTATGGCAAAAGGCTTGATGACGCTCTTGGCCTTGGCAGGTTCTAACTACTGCCAGGC
The DNA here is from genome assembly GCA_002440225.1 of Candidatus Segatella violae. Lineage (GTDB taxonomy): Bacteria > Bacteroidota > Bacteroidia > Bacteroidales > Bacteroidaceae > Prevotella > Prevotella violae. The sequence goes on along the minus strand of DJSH01000027.1, from coordinate 68,334 downwards.
ACAAAATGCAACGAAGGGAGGCAATGCCGCACAGCAGCAAGCCACCATCGTAGTGAGCAACCCAACATCGGCTTCCCGCACCGAACTTATCGAGCTTTCGATGAGCGAGGTCAAGGCGAAATTGGACAACGCCACCCCCAAGAAGGGAGAGGCTTACATCGTGAAGAACAAGCGAGGCCAGCAGATTGGCTCGCAGATTACCCACGACGGCAAGTTCTTGATAGATGCCAGCGTGCGCCCCAACGGCACTGCCACCTACACCATCAGCATCGGCAAGCCATACCCACAAAAGGTTTGGACTACCGGAGCCTTGTACAAGATTCGCAAGGACGACATTGCCTGGGAGAACGACCGATGCGCTTATCGTGTGTACGGACCGGCCTTGCAGAAGACAGGAGAACGTTCTTTCGGAACCGACATCTGGGTAAAGAACACTCCCGACACCGTGGTCTACGAAAGATACATCAAGGATATGAACGGCAATATCCAAGGATACAAAATTGATGCCAAGGCAAGAGCCTTGGAGAAACAAGCAAAAGCAGAGAAGAACCCAACGAAGGCTACCGAACTTGCCGAGCAAGCCAAGGCTCTATGGGCAGAATCTCGCGAGGTAGATATCACCACCTCCTTCCATCTCGACCACGGCAACGGGCTCGACCCTTATCGTGTGGGTGCCACCCTCGGCATCGGTGCGCCAAGCCTCATGGTTGGCAAGACGCAGTACTTGCCTTATTGCTGGAAGACCTATAAGATATTGGACAATGGACCGCTCCGCTTCACCGTGGAGCTTACCTACAACCCTTCCACCATCGGCGACATGAAGAACGTGGTGGAGCATCGCATCATCTCGCTCGACAAGGGGAGCAACTTCAACAAGATGACGGTTTGGTATGATGGCTTGACCACCCCTACCGATTTCGCCACCGGTTTCCCTATCCATGAGGAGGATACCGAGAGCAAGACCTTCGCCAAAGATTACGTGAGCTATGCCGACCCTACCGACAACATCGAGGTGAACCAGAGCCAAGTATATGTGGGCGTGCTCTTCCCTAACGGCATCGACGACACCTACTACCAGCTCTTCGACCAGAAGCACGATGGAGCCACCGGTCATGCCCTCGGATTGAAGCACGGCTTGAAGGATGGCGAGAAATACAGCTATTATTTCGGTGCCGCTTGGAGCAAGTATGATGTGAGGAGCTATGCAGAATGGCAGCTCAGAATACAGGAATTCCTCGAAGCCTTGAAAACACCTTTGAATGTTTCTTTATTCCGCTGATGTTTTCTTGTCGGCGATGTACATGCCAGCAAGAATGCAGGCTGCACCCACGAGGAAGTATGGGGTGATCTTCTCATCCAGTACCCACGAGGCGAATATCATGGTGGTGATAGGGTTGAAGTAGACCCAGTTGGTGGCCTTCACCGCCCCCAGCTTCGATATGCACCAGTTCCATGTGAGGAAGCAAATCATCGAGGCGAGGCATCCCAAGAACAAGAGGTTGCCTATCACCTGTGGTTGCCAAAACACCTCCATCGACGGCCATCCCGGCACGAAGAGATAATAAGGCAGGATGGTGAGCACACCATAGAAGAATACCTTCCTCGTAATGAACGCCGCACTATATTCACCCGTCACCGCCTTCATCAGGAGCGAATACACCGCCCAGCACATACACGCCGTGAAAGCCAAGGCATCGCCCACGGGCGAGAGATGGAGCACGAACCTGCCATTCAGCACCACGATGATCATGCCCACGAATGCCAGGAGCGAGCCCAACAGTTGGATGCCGTTGATGCGGGACGAGTGGCGATAAACCACCCTCACCAGCAAGGTGGCGAAGAGTGGACACGAGCATACGATGAGCGAGGTGTTGGTGGTCGTGGTAAAGTTCATCGACTCATTTTCGCTCAGGAAGTAGAGCGAGCCGCCCGTGATGCCGAGCAACGCCATCTTGCCCTCGTCCTTCCAAGAGCGAGCGAAGAGGTGGCGATGGTTCACGCAGAGCATCAAGACGTATGCGATGGTAAATCGAAGGGTGAAAATCTGCGCTGGCGACAAGCCATGGAGCATGAGCACCTTGGTGGCAACGAAGGTGGTTCCCCAGATGGCGACGGTGATGAACGCCACGAGATGATATAAAAGATTACTATTGTTGCTATTGCCTGTCATATTGTCAATGTTCTGTTATGTTGATGTTCTGTTTCATGGTGCAAAAGTAAGGCTTTTTTCCGACATGGCAAAAAAGTATTTTCAGAAAAAGTCGTTCGATTGATGTATTTTTTGTAACTTTGCAATCAGATTATCAAATGATAATGAATCACAGTAGAAACAATAATAATTAAGAACAATCACAATTAATAAAGAATGAGAACAACAAGACTATTATCACTATCATGCTTGCTAGCCGCATCGATGATGGTTCCAACCACCACCCTCGCAGCCAGCACCCAGCAGAAGCAGAAGACATCTGCCACAGCCGTCTCTGCCAAGAAATCGAAGAAACAAACTCCCGCCAATGGCAAGCTCCTGGCGATGGACGCCTTCGTAGGCCAACTGATGGCGAAGATGACCCTACAGGAGAAAATCGGACAGCTCAACCTGATGGTGGCTGGCGACATCACCACGGGTGGTGCACTGAGCACCCAGGTGGGTGGCGACATTGCCGCAGGCAACATGGGCGGCGTGTTCAACATCAAGGGCATGGAGAAAATCAAGGCCCTGCAAGAGGTGGCGGTGAAGAACAGCCGTCTGGGCATCCCTCTGCTCGTGGGCATGGACGTGATTCATGGCTACGAGACGATGTTTCCTATCCCCCTCGCCCTCTCCTGCTCGTGGGACGCCGAGGCGATGAAGAAGGTGGGCGAGGTTTCTGCCAAGGAAGCCAGTGCCGACGGCATCAACTGGACGTTCTCGCCGATGGTAGACGTGGCTCTCGATGCCCGATGGGGACGCATCAGCGAGGGCAACGGCGAGGATCCATTCCTCAGCGGCGTATTGGGTGCGGCGATGACGCAGGGCTACCAGGGCGTGGACATGCGCACCGAGGAGATATTGCGCGCCAACCGCATCATGGCATGCCTCAAGCATTTCGCCCTCTACGGAGCCGTGGAGAGCGGCAAGGAATACAACACCGTAGACATGAGCAAGATACGCATGATGAACCAATACCTGCCTCCTTACGAGGCGGTGGTGAAGGCGGGCGTGGGAAGCGTGATGTCTTCCTTCAACCTCATCGACGGCGTGCCTGCCACAGCCAACCGATGGATGATGAACGATGTGTTGCGCAACCAGTGGGGATTCAAGGGACTCTTGGTGACCGACTATGGCTCGATAGGCGAAATTCTGAGCCATGGCACCGCCAAGGACCTGAAGGAGGCTTCCGAGCAATCCATCAACGCCGGCACCGACATGGATATGTGCAGCAACGGATTCGTGCGCTACCTGGCCGAGAGCGTGAAGGAGGGCAAGGTGAGCGAGGAGACCATCAACCAGGCGTGCCGACGCATACTGGAAGCCAAGTATAAGCTGGGCCTCTTCATCGACCCATACCGCTACTGCAATGCCAAGCGACAGAAGACGGAAATCTACAATGCCGAGAACCGACAGGCGGCGCGCGATGTGGCTGCCGAGACCTTTGTGCTGCTGAAAAACGAGAGCGACATCCTGCCGCTCAAGAAGCAGGGCAAGATAGCCTTGATAGGTCCGCTCGCCGACACCCGCAACAACATCGCCGGCACATGGAGCGTGGCTCAGGAGCCCGACAAATATGCCACCATCAAGGAGTGCATGGAGAAGGCATTGAAGGGCACGGGTGCCACCTTATTATATGCACAGGGCAGCAACGTATGGAGAGATGCCCAGCTGCAGAAAGACGGAGAGTTTGGCAAGACCATCCAGCGTGGCGACGACGCACAGATGAAGACCGAGGCGCTGAAGGTGGCGAAGGATGCCGACGTCATCGTATGCTGCATGGGCGAGACTGCCGACATGAGCGGCGAGTGCGGAAGCCGCACCAACCTAGAGATGCCCGACGTGCAGCACGAGTTGCTAGCCGAGCTCGTGAAGCTAGGCAAGCCTGTGGTGTTGCTCAACTTTGCCGGTCGCCCTACCGTGCTCTCCTGGGAGAAACAGAACGTGCCAGCCATCATGAATGTATGGTTTGGCGGCAGCGAGATGGGCGATGCCCTCTGCGACGTGGTGTTTGGATACAAGGTACCTACGGGCAAGCTCACCACCTCGATGCCTAAGACCACCGGTCAGGAGCCACTCTACTACAACCACTTGAACACTGGTCGCCCCGTACCCGACGACAATCCTCGCTTCGCCAAGTATGCGAGCAACTGTCTCGACGTGAGCAACGGTCCTCTCTACCCATTCGGCTATGGCCTCAGCTACACCACCTTCGCTTATGGCGACTTGCAGTTGAGCGCATCAAAAGCCAACATCTCCAGCAGCGAGGCGACGGCATGGAACGGCAACGCCAACATCACAGCCACCATCATGGTGAAGAACACGGGCAGTCGTGATGCCGACGAGGTGGTGCAGCTCTACATCCGCGACCTCGTGGCGAGCATCTCTCGCCCTGTGAAGGAGTTGAAGGGCTTCCAGCGCATCCACTTGGCTGCAGGCGAGAGCAAGCAGGTATCGTTCGAGATTACCCCCGACATGCTCAAGTTGTACAATGCCGAGCTGAAGCACGTGATAGAGAAGGGCGACTTCCAAATCATGGTGGGAGGCAACAGCCGAGATGTAAAGACAGCGAAATTCTGCGTGGAATAAAAGGATTCCAGCTGATTTCCGCAGATTAACGCAGATTAGAATTATGGACTTACGCAAGTAATTGCATTCGCTTATTCAAGTACTTGCGTTGGCTAATTCAAGTAGTTGCGTTGCCTTACGCAACTACTTGAGCAAGCTTGGAGAAATAGTTCCGTAAAACATCGGAGCTACATCCCCAAACTTTTACCTGTGTAACAGCAAAAAGTACCGCATCCCCCGAAACAGAGCACAAACAAAAATCCCGCCCTTTCTTCACTGAAAAGACGGGATAAATTCCTTAATAACTAAAACCTAATGTTGTACGCAAGGAGCGTACAAATCAAAATAAATCCAAATTTATTTCTTCATTTCAAATCCTATGCGCACACCATCGTAATTGCCGGCGATAGAGCCAACGGCGTTCAGTGTAGAGCTGCCGCTCAGCTTGCTCAGCGTCTTGATGAGCGTGAGGAGTTTCTTCTGCTCAAAGAGAAGGCTGATGCCCGATGTCGTCTTGGTGGCGAAACCAGACATGCTCAGTATCAAGCCCTTGAGCTGGATGGCATGTGTCTTCTCGTCGAAAGTATAGTTGCCATTCCAAGCCTTGCCATCGATCTTGGCATTGAACGTGCCGTCGGTGTTGAAGGTGAAATAGGTGTTAGAGCTGTTGAAGCCAAACTTGGTGTAATACTTCGCCAAGTCGTTCTCTATCTTGTTGGCAGCAATCTCGCCACCAGCCTTTGCCAGGAGGTTCTCTGATGTGAAGGCACATCCCGGCTTGCTATATTTCCAGGTATGACAGAGGTCTTCCTTCTTAAAAGTGCCCGAGCCGATGACATTGTTCAAAATGCCATTGATAAGTCCACCGCCAGTAGAGCTGCTGGAAGAAGAACCACCGAGCAAACCACCCAAGACGCTGGCTACGGTAGAACCCGTGCTGCTGGATGTGGCATTGCTGCTAGTTGTAGCATTGCCGCTGGCATTGCTTGCTGCTGTAGAAGCTGCTGTAGAAGAAGAGGTTGTAGCCTTCTTGGTTGTAGAGGTTGTAGCCTTCTTCTTTGTAGTCGTCTTCTTCTTTGTAGTTTTTTTGACAGGCATCGACTGTGACAGAGAGGCATTCAGCGCTGCCTCGCTCATGGCGCTTGCATTGCTGCCGGCTGTGCATGCGAGCACAAGGGCAGCCATCAAAAATACTTTCTTCATAGCTTTTTCTAATACTCTTTGTATTGTTTTCGCTTGCAAATATCGCAAAAAAATGGGAAATAAAGAAATATTTTTCCTCTTTTTTGTTCCCAAACGCCAAAAAACATACTTTTTAACATGTCGAAGGAGCTAAGAGGGCATGAAGATGCGATAACGATTGCACTTTTTATTGACATAAGTCAAAAAATAATGCATAAAATGTGCATTTTAATACAAATCCTTTCGTGGTGCAAGCAGAATGCCCTATCTTTGCATCGATAAACAAATCGCAATAGGTTATGAATGACAGTTTAATTAAGGTAAATGCAGAGAATCAAAGCCAGGCATTGAGTAGATGCCAGCAGATTCTTCAGGATCGCCGCGAGGCCCTCGCCTCAAAGGCCAAGAGAAGAGGATAATCAAGATTCCTCATCTCGCGAACAAGAGAGAGAGTTTTTTACTCTTCTAAACAAGAGAGATTCAAGATCTCAAAACAAGAGAGATTTAAAGATCTTTCCGAACAAGAGAGATTTAAACAAAAAAGGATGGTTCACAAATGATGAACCATCCTTTTTTATTTTCCTATTCTTTAATTATTTGCTCTTCACAGCCTTCATGATAACCTCGATGTGGTTGCCACTCTTCAAGACATTCTTCAGGAAGCTGCTCACTTGCTGTACATCCACTGCCTTGATGGTGCTCTTGTAGTCGGTGTGGGTGTCTACGCCGAGGCGGTCGAGCGTGCTGAGCACACCAAGCCAATAACCATTGGTCTTCTCGCTCACGTCGGCGTTCTTCAGCATGATTTCCTTCGCCTTCTGCAAGTCGGCGGCATCAGGAGCGGCGATAGTTTCGTCCATGCCCTTGAAGAAGTAAGGCACCGCCTCGTCGCTCTTCTCAGGGTTGAGCTGGGCACTGGCGGTGATGGTGACCTTCGACTGACCGTCGAAATCGCGTATCACACCGTAGCTGGCTCCTGCGGTGTAGGCGGCGCTCAGTTGCTCACGGATGGTGCGCAGATACTTCATGCTCAGCAGCTGACTAGCCACATTGGCGAGCACGCTCGTCTTCAGGGTGAAAGGTTCCTTGGTGTACCACATCTCGCACGCCTGGTTCTGTGGGTTCTCCATCTCCTTGTTGAAGATGTTCTTCACCTCGCCCGTAGCCACATCGATGCGCTTGTTCTTGATTTTCACGCCCGTGTTAGGCAAAGAAGCGATGTATTGCTCGATGAGCGGGAGGAGCGTCTTCTCGTCGTAGTTGCCCACGAAGAAGAAGGTGAAGTCCTTGGCATTGCCGAAGTATTGCTTGCCGAGCTCCATGAGTCGGTCGTAGTTGATGCCCTTCACCTGCTCGGCAGAAGGGATGCGAGCCAACATGCTGCCCTTGTAGATGGTGCTTTGGATGGAATCCTGGTACACCATGTTAGGGTTATTGCTCTGGTTTTCGAGCATGGTGATGGTGGTATTCTTCATATTGTCGAACGACTTCTGGTCTTTGCTCAGCGCCGTCATGTCGAGGTAGAGCAACTGCAGGAGCGTCTCCAAGTCTTTAGGAGTAGAACTGCCGTTGAAACCATGGGAGTATGGATTGATGCTGAATCCGATGCCCACCTGCTTGCCAGCGAGTGCCTTCGACACATCGTTGCTTGAGAAATCGCCCAATCCGCTGCCGTTGAGGGCGTCGGTGAGGAGGGCGTTGTTGATGTAATCCTTCTTGTCGAGGGCTGAATATCCACCTTCGGCAGAGGCAGCGAAGAGCACTTCATTGTCCTTGAAGTCGGTCTTTTTGATGATCACCTTGGCACCATTGGAGAGGGTGAGGGTCTTGAAGCCGAGCTTCTTGTTCTCCACCACCTTCTTGATTTTGCCCGCCTTAGGCTTCTGCGCCATCAAAGGCTCCTGCTTCACATTGTCTACGTAAGCCTCCAGCTTCTCGCCACGCACCTGCTTCACGATGTCGGCAAGTTGCTGGGCGGTAGGATATTCCACGCCATCTGCCTCGCGCATCATCACGAGCGAAACGAGATTGGTGTCGCTCTGGCAGACGAGATCTCTTGCACGTGCGTTGACGAAATCCAACGGCAGTTGTGGCACCAGCGTCTTGTAGATTTTCGCCTCGTCCTCTACCGAAGGGATTGGCTCGTTGGAGGTGAAATGGTCGACGTATTGCGAGGTAAACTGCTCGTTCTTCATCTTGTCTTTGTTGCCGAGCATCTTGTCTACCGAACTCATGAAGTTGTCCTTGGCACGCTGATACTCAGTGGCGGTGAAGCCGAAGTCGTGCATGCGCTTGGCCTCTCGCAGGATGGCAGCGTAAGTATCCTTCACCTTGCCCGGCTTGGCAACGGCACCCAGATTGAAGGCATCCTTGGTGCTGGAGATGAGGAATTCGCCATTGCTGGCACTTGCCTGAAGGTAAGGACAATCAGGCTCCTGCGCCTTGTCGCTGAATCGCTCGCCCATCATCTGTGCGATGACGTTGTCGAGGTATCCCAGCATGAGATAACTCACGTCGCCCTTCACGGAATCAGGCACCGCCTCATGCTTCATCATCACCTGCACGAGGTCGTATTGTTGCTCCTTGTCCTTGTCGATGACGTAGATGGCGGTGTCGTTGTCTGCCACGATAGGATGCTCCACCTTGGCGGCATTGGCAGGCACCTTGATGCCCGAGAAGAGCTTCTTGATTTCAGCCTCGATATGGTCGACGTCTACATCGCCCACCACGATGATGGCTTGGTTGTCGGGGCGATACCACTTGCGATAGTAGGCACGCAGGGTCTCAGGGTCGCATCCGTCCACTACGCTCATCAATCCGATAGGGAATCGATAGCCATACTTGTTGCCCTGGTAGAGCTTTGGCAATGAGCGCTCCAACATGCGCTGCTGTCCCACCATGCGCATACGATACTCGTTGTGCACGACGTCGCGCTCGTCGTCGATGGCCTTCTTGCTCAGGGTGATGCCGTTGCTCCAATCCTTGAGGATGAGCATGCAAGAATCCACTGCCGACATGCGCTGGGTAGGCACGTCGGTGAAATAGTATACGGTCTTCTCCACGGAGGTGTAGGCATTGAGGTTTCTGCCGTATGCCACGCCGATGCTCTGCAGGTAGTCCTGCAACGAGTTGTCCTTGAAATGCTCCGAGCCATTGAAGGCGAGGTGCTCCAAGAGATGGGCAAGTCCTCGCTGGTCGTCGTTCTCATTGATGGAACCTACCTTCTGGGCGATGTAGAAACTAGCCACATGCTCAGGGAAATTGTTGTGGCGAATGTAATAGGTCAATCCATTGGAGAGATGTCCTATCCTCACATTCTTGTCCACCGGGATGGCATTTGGCATCTGAGCCATTGCGCTTCCCACAGATAGCAGCAGCCATGCCGCCGCCAAAAACTTTCTTAGTTTCATCTGTCTGCTTGTTATTTATATATATGTTAATTAAATATTTTATGCTTCTGCTTCCATACGGCCTTCTGTATGCCATATAGCTTTATCAGCCATCCGCTGCGCATTTACTATTAAATACGTAAAAGATGGAAAGAGGTTACTCTTTGGGGTACAAAATTAACATAAATAATAAAAGAATGCAAGTATTTAGCAATATTTCTTGCCAAATACTTGCATTCATAACCTAAGAGCTATCATTCGGGAGGAATGTTCCCCTTAGCCTTTCACTTGGAAGCTCTTCATCCACGCCCCACGGAAGAGCCTTGTCAGGAAGAGGATGCCTCGGAAGGTGAGCTCGGTGGCCATCGCTATCCATACGCCCTCCAATCCATAGCTCTTAGAGAGACCATAGGCAAGGGTGAGGCGCACGAGCCACATCGTGCTCAGGTTGATGATGGCTGGCTTCTTGGTGTCGCCAGCTCCCACGCACACGCTATAGGTAACGATGCTAGCCGCAAAGAATGGTTCGGCGAAAGCCTCAATGCGCAAGCAGGTGGTGCCTAACTCCCGGATGCTCTCCACAGGCGAGAGCACGCCTATCATCTCGGGAGCGAAGACATACATTACCGCTCCCATCGCAGCCATCACCAGCATGCCCATGAACACCGTCATATAGGCGAAGTTCTTGCAGAGGTCGATGCGCCCCGCCCCATGCGTCTGCCCCACGAGGGTGGTGGCTGCGTCGCCAATGCCATAACCCGGCATGTAGCAGAGGCTCTCGGCGGTGATGGCAAAGGAATGGGCGGCGATGGCGATGTTGCCCAATGGCGCCACAATCATGGTGCTCACAATCTGCGCTCCGCTCATCAGGATATTCTGTATGGCTATCGGGATGCTTATCTTGCAAGCACTCTCCACATAAGTCTTCACCCAATGGAACCGCACCCTGTCTTGACGCAGGTTGAGAATCTTGTTTTTGCAAGCCGCCAGATAGAGGTTGGGCAAGGCTATACAGACGTAGGCGGCGGCAGTGCCACAGGCGGCGCCCACCACGCCCATGCGGAGTATATATATAAATAGGTAATTGAACGCCACGTCGCAGATGCAAATCAGCACCGCCATCACACTAGGCGTGTGCATGTTGCCCGCCGACTTGAGCATCATCTCAGAGGTATGGTAGAGAAACACGAATGGCAGCGTGAGCCCATAGATGAGGAAATATTTCGCCGCATTACCGGCTATCTCCTCGCCTCCCCCCAGCCAATAAGGCAGATGGCTATGCACGCCCACGCAAGCCAACGTGACGAAGAGACTGAACGCCACGCCGCATATCAAGGCATGGCGAAACACCTGACGTGCCTTCACGAGGTCGTTGGCACCGATGAAATGAGCCACCTGCACCGAGAATCCCGTGGCTACGGCTCCCAGCAAACTGCCGATGAGCCAGGTGGTCGACTCCACCAAGCCAATGCTCGCCGAAGCCTCGGCACCGAGATGCCCCACCATCGAGGCATCGATGAAGAACATCATCACCGTGGAAATCTGCGCCAACATGGAAGGGATACTCAAACCCACGATGAGATTGAGCTTCTCGCCACGAGCCATCGCCCTACCCTCGCGTATCGACTCCATCAGATAATCTGTCTTTTTACTATATAGCATATCTTAAGATTGAGATCTTTTACTACTTATGATTAAAACCTTTTACCACTTATGATTAGAGCTTTGATAGTCTTATGATTAAACCTTTGCTCGCTTATGATTTAGCCCTTTGCTACTCGTTGCTTTGAGATTCAAACAAAATGGCGATTCCAAATTGAGGAATCGCCATTTCTTAAACTTATAGAATATAATCTTTACCTTATTCCTAACACCCAGTTGTCCCGAAGAGTTAAAGTACAATCTTAGTTTTACCTAGAAAACTAAAGTACCTAAACCTTTTTTATAACTTTTGAAATCCTTTATTTCTGCTTATTGCAAAGATAGGATGTTTTAGTGAAACGGCAATGTTTTCCTGCAACTTTTTTATATGCAGCTAACATCTTTTTAATGTACGAAAGCAAATGTCGCCTAAACGAAACACTTATTCGTTCTTCATAACACTTTTAAACATTACTCGGACACCCAATTCTTTGCCGACAGATGCTTGAAGCTATGCAACGCCAACTCGAAGCGAAGCATCGAATAGCCAGGGATGCTGTTATAGTCGGAAGTACCATAACCCAAATCGGCTGGGATGAACACCTGCCAGTGGTCGCCAGGGTGCATCGACATCAAGGCTGTGGTGAATCCATCCACGAAACCCGTACTTGTAGAGGTAGGTGTCATGATGGCCTTGGTAGGCAAGGCAGTAGCCTTGTCGAACGTACCACTGAACGTTTGGTCGAACACATAGCCATTGGCATAAGAGTCGGTAGGCAGCAATCTGCCACGATAGCTCATCTGGATGGAGTCGGTATAGAGAGGCGACTCGGTGCCGCTTCCCTTGTCGAGCACATGCACCACGATATAGTCGGTGTCATTGTACTTGAGCGTAGCCGTATTGCCATTGTAATCCTTGTTAGGTGTCTGATTGGCAAGGCTATAGCAGAGTATCACCTTCCACTCGTCGCTATTGCCAGCTGCTATCTGCTGTCGGGCATACGCCAGCGTGTCGGCGAAGGCCTTGTCGTTGCGCGCCTGCCAGTTGGCATACTCGTTGGTCGTGGTATCATCCTCGCTGCATGATGCCAGTGCGAACACTGCCATCATGAGCAAGAAAAGATATTTCAAATTCTTAAAATTCATCTAAATTTAATTTATGATTTTAGAAGTCCTTCTTGGGAAATCTTCTTCTATTAGAAGTCCTTGATTTCCTTACCAAGCTTCTTCAGTACGCTCGTGATGCTCACGCGATCCTCGATGATAGAGCGCAAGTCGTTGATGTCAACACGCTCCTGCTCCATCGTGTCACGATAACGCAAGGTTACCTTGTGATCGTTTGGAGTATCGTGGTCAACGGTGATACAGAATGGAGTACCGATGGCATCCTGACGGCGATAACGCTTGCCGATGGAATCCTTAGGGTCACCATAGTGAGTATTGAAATGGAACTTGAGTTCGTCCACAATCTCATGAGCCAACTCTGGCAGACCGTCCTTCTTGTCCAATGGGAACACGGCGCACTTCACTGGTGCCAATGCCTCAGGCAACTTCAATACGACACGTGTCTCGCCATTCTCCAACTTCTCCTCGCAATAAGAGTGACACATCACGCTGAGGAACATACGGTCTACACCGATGGAAGTCTCCACGTCGTAAGGCACGTAGCTCTCATTCTTCTCTGGGTCGAAGTACTTGATGGAACGACCGCTGAACTTCTCATGCTGAGAGAGGTCGAAATTGGTACGGCTGTGAATACCCTCCACCTCCTTGAAACCGAATGGCATCTT
>DJSH01000027.1:48331-55469 GCA_002440225.1 Candidatus Segatella violae | reverse complement strand
TCGTTGCCCATGCCGAGAGCCTCGTGCCATGCCAAACGAACCTTCTTCCAGTACTCAAACCACTTCATCTCAGTGCCTGGCTGGCAGAAGAACTGCATCTCCATCTGCTCGAACTCACGCATACGGAACACGAACTGACGGGCAACCACCTCGTTGCGGAATGCCTTACCAATCTGGCAGATACCGAATGGCAACTTCATACGACCTGTCTTCTGAACGCTCAAGTAATCTACGAAGATACCCTGAGCTGTCTCAGGACGGAGGTAAACCTTGCTTGTAGCGTCGCTAGCAGCACCCATCTGGGTAGAGAACATGAGGTTGAACTGACGAACGTCTGTCCAGTTCTTGGTACCAGAGATAGGGTCAACGATGCCCTCATCCTCGATAATCTGCTTGAGTTCCTCCAAGTTAGGACCCTGCATTGCCTCGGTGTAACGAGCGTGGAGGTCGTCGAACTTCTTCTGGTTCTCAAGAACACGAGGGTTGGTAGCACGGAACTGAGCCTCGTCGAAGCTGTCGCCGAAACGCTTCTTAGCCTTGGCAATCTCCTTGGCGATCTTCTCCTCATACTTAGCCATGTGATCCTCGATGAGCACATCGGCACGATAACGCTTCTTGGAATCGCGGTTGTCAATCAATGGGTCGTTGAAGGCATCCACGTGACCGGAAGCCTTCCATACAGTAGGGTGCATAAAGATGGCAGCATCGAGACCTACGATGTTCTCGTGCAGCAATACCATGCTCTGCCACCAGTACTGCTTGATATTGTTTTTCAGCTCGACACCGTTCTGACCATAGTCGTAAACGGCAGCCAAGCCATCATAAATTTCACTACTAGGGAATACGAAGCCATACTCTTTGCAATGGCTTACGATTTTCTTAAAAACATCTTCCTGTGCCATGATTAAATCTTATTTTTTACAAATTTTCCGCAAAGATACACCTTTTTCTCGAATTTTTGTTGTATCTTTGCCATAAATCTTGCATTTTTGCCATAAATTAGGAAAAATTATCGCTTTTCCCCATCGGCAGCATGGAGGTTTGCGAGAAATTTCGTAACTTTGCAGAAAATTAAAAAGTTGGATTATGGTTAGTCAGAAAACTACAGACGACAGGGAGACTGATAGGAGAAAGCTCTTGGCAAGTTTCATCTACGATTGCGCAAAGATGGTGTATGGAAGCGTTGCTTTAGGTGGATTATCATCATTACTTACAGGAACATCCCTCGATACAATTCATCTAATTTGTCTCGCAGTCGGTTTAGCATGCGGAACATGCATAGCATATTTTGCAAATTATATAATGAAATTTAAATAAGAAATTTATGGATGCATATTTATTATTTACTCTTTTAGTTCTAGCAATGACCATAGGATTTGGCATTTTTTTAAAGTCTAAGAGAGGTCAGAAATGGGTGCGTGAGCTTTAAAAGCCATAACATTTCAAACATTAAGCATAAAAGCTATCAATGAGCGACGAAATAAAAGATAAAGACAAAGACGAACTCGAGGGAGGAAACGCTCCCGATAATCGTTCGGAAGAAAATGAGAATAACGAGGATGCTTCTACCGACAAGCATTCCGATTATAAGCCGGTGAATCGATTCGATGCTTCCGCTGTGCATCACCTCAGCGGAATGTACCAGAACTGGTTCCTCGACTACGCTTCGTATGTTATCTTGGAGCGTGCCGTGCCTCACATCGAGGACGGCTTGAAACCAGTACAACGTCGTATCCTCCACTCCATGAAACGTATGGACGATGGTCGATACAACAAAGTGGCTAACATTGTGGGACATACCATGCAGTTTCACCCTCACGGCGACGCTTCCATCGGCGACGCCCTCGTACAGATGGGACAGAAAGACCTGCTCATCGACACACAGGGTAACTGGGGTAACATCCTAACGGGCGACCGTGCGGCGGCTCCCCGATACATTGAGGCACGACTCTCTAAGTTTGCCCTCGACGTGGTGTTCAACCCGAAGACTACCGACTGGCAGCTCTCTTACGACGGCAGAAACAAGGAGCCTATCACGCTCCCTGCCAAGTTCCCATTGCTTCTGGCACAGGGTGCCGAGGGTATCGCCGTGGGATTGAGCAGCAAGGTGTTGCCACACAACTTCAATGACCTCTGCGATGCAGCCATCCACTATCTGAAGGGCGAGCCATTCCAACTCTACCCAGACTTCCCTACAGGCGGTGCCATCGACGTGAGCAAGTACAACGACGGACAGCGTGGCGGCGTGCTCAAGGTGCGTGCCAAGATAGACAAGCTCGACAACAAGACGCTCGTCATCAGCGAGATACCATACAGCAAGACCACGGGAAGTCTCATCGAGAGCATCACCAAGGCGGTGGAAAAGGGAAAGATAAAAGCCCGCAAAGTGGATGACGTGACATCGGCTAACGTAGAAATCCTCGTCCACCTCGCCCCTGGCACATCCAGCGACAAGACGATGGATGCCCTCTATGCCTTCAGCGACTGCGAAATCAACATTTCGCCAAACTGCTGTGTCATCGAGGACAACAAGCCGAAGTTCCTCACCGTGAGCGACGTACTCCGTCACAGCGTGGATCGCACCATGGGATTGCTGCGCAAGGAACTCATGATACGCAAGGGCGAGTTGGAGGAGCAACTCTTCTTCTCCTCCCTCGAACGCATCTTCATCGAGGAGCGCATCTACAAGGAGCGCAAATTCGAGCAGAGCAAGACGCAGGATGAGGTGGTAGCTTTCATCGACTCCAAGTTGGAACCATTCAAGGACAAGCTCTTCACCGCCGAGGTAGACGGCAAGGGCATGGTGGAATATGCCTTCCATCGTGAGATAACACGAGAAGACATCCTCAAGCTCCTCGAAATCAAGATGCAGCGCATCCTGAAGTACAACAAGGACAAGGCAGACGAACTCCTCCTGAAGATCAAGGCAGAACTTGCCGAGATAGAGAACGACCTTGCCCACATGACCGATGTCACCATCAACTGGTTTGAGTATCTCAAGGGCAAATACGGCAAGGCGCATCCTAGAAAGACGGAAATTCGTAACTTCGACACCATCGAGGTGACCAAGGTGGTGGAAGCCAACCAGAAGCTTTACATCAACCGCCAAGAGGGATTCGTTGGCATGGGATTGAAGAAGGACGAGTTCGTATGCAACTGCTCCGACCTCGACGACATCATCATCTTCTACAAGGACGGGAAGTTCAAGGTAACGAAGATTGCCGACAAGATATTCGTGGGCAAGAACATCCTCCACGTACAGGTGTTCAAGAAGAACGACAAGCGCACCATCTACAACTGCGTTTATCGTGACGGCAAGCAGGGCGACTACTTCATCAAGCGATTCAACGTAACCGCCATGACCCGCGACAAGATATACGACATCACCCAGGGCACACCGGGCAGCAAGGTGATCTACTTCACCGCCAACCCTAACGGCGAGGCGGAAATCATCAAATGTACCTTGGAGCCGGATTTGAGCAAGAAACGCCAAAGCATCTTCTTGGAGAAGGATTTTTCCACTATCCTCATCAAGGGACGTGCCGCCAAGGGCAACCTCCTCACCAAACGCACCATCCGCCGCATCGGCTTGAAGAGCCACGGCCATAGCACCTTGGGAGGCAGAAAGGTTTGGTTCGACCCTGACGTCAACCGCATCAACTACGATGAGAACGGCAGGTTCCTCGGCGAGTTCAACGATGACGAAAGCATCTTGGTAGTGCTCGACAATGGTGAGTTCTACATCACCAACTTCGATGCGAACAACCACTACGAGGACAACATCCTGCGCCTGGAGAAATGGGACGAGCACAAGATTTGGACGGCCATCCTCTACGATGCCGACAACGAGGGCTACCCATACATCAAGCGATTCACGATGGATGCCACCAAGCGCCATCAGAACTTCATGGGTGAGAATCCGAACAGCAAGCTCATCCTCCTCACCGACACCGCCTTCCCTCGCCTCAAGGTAACCTACGGAGGTGTGGATGCCGTACGCCCTGCCGAGGATATTGATGCCGAGCAATTCATCGCCCAGAAGAGTTTCAAGGCAAAGGGCAAGCGATTAACAACATGGAAATTGGAAAGCATCGAAGAGTTGGAACCAACAAGATTCCCCGAACCATCTACAGACGATGATTCTACGAAAGGTAATAACTCTGATGATGCTGAAAATACCGGAGGCAATGAAGAATCGGTAGAAAATCTCGACCCAGATGCTGGCAAGAGCGAGCAACAGATCATCGATGAGTTGACTGGTCAAACCAACCTCTTCTCTGACAAAGACTTTACAGAAGACGACAAGAAAGACCAAGATTGGCTTTCGAAGCAATAAACATCATTCTTTAAAAAGCATAATAAAAAGGCTGCTAAGTAAACAAATACTTAACAGCCTTTTTCTCTATCTCTTATAGCTATTCAATTTCTCCAAGCAATACGCCTTGAAGTCACTCCAATGATAGTAAGGAGCCACATCACTCTTGATAGGCAAGGTTGCCTCATCCTCGTTCAGCAACACCTTCACCAACACATCGTTAGCCTTCGCCTTGTTGCGATAGAACACGAATTGCAGGTTGGTTGCCATCGGCGTAATCTTATAATCAAACCATTGGCCAGCAATCTTCTCCGGGTCCTTGATTTCCTCGCCATAGCCATTGAGGTTCAAGAGACAAGTGAGCGGCGTAACCATCGTGTCATGGCCATACCGCAAGGTAGCGCCCGGATGCTCCAAGGCAATGCAGCTATCCGCTTTCTCTATAATATCCCTCAGGAGATTGCGCTGGGAGAAAGGCTGTTCATTGCCTGTATAAGGCGAATAGCCATACGACATCTGCCACCAAGAATTGCTGACCACCCAGTTCTGATAAACCTCATCCTCATTGAAGAGGTCATAGAGCGAGACTTTTCCTCTCAGTTCCGTACCCTGGATGGCACCCGCCATCTCGAAGAGCTTCCAGTTGAGGTCACGCTGGTCGATGTTCTGCTTCACCCAATTTGGGTCGTTGAAAAGTTCCTGCATCACACGGCTATAGCAGTCATGCTTCTTGGTGAACTCCTCCTGCACCACCTTTCTTCCCACGCAATACTTCAAACTGTCCAGTCGTTTGTCGCCCTGGTTCATATAGTACATGTCGTGGTAGCTGGCATCATGGAAGATGTGAAGCTTCGGATTGATGCGTAGCATCTGCTGCAAACCATTCTCCATGGAGAGGATGCAACGGATAACTACCGTGCTTCGAGCCTCGATGTTCGTATTTCCGGCAAATATCTCAGGGAAACGTTCCATCATTCTTCGGGTGATGCCCTGATGCTGCAAGGCGCCGAGCGGGGTCAGCTCGCCATCACGTCCCTTGGCATCCTCACGAATCAACTTCACCTTCTGCAAGGTTTCCTCACCCTTGGCTGTCAACTTACCCGCCTGCTTCGCCTTGAGCAGGGAGAAATAAGGCACATCGTATGCCGCACTGCCAATCATATAGCGAGAACCATGTCTGCCGTAATGGCTCAGATAGAAAGGCTTATAGCCCTTAGGGGCTGGAGTCAACTTCTTCTGAGGCCCACGATAAGCCACGTAGTTACTAGCCGAGAGCGTAGTGTCTCGGCGGAAATCCTCCTGCGGAGTTTGTGCCAGCATCTGAGCCGATGCCATCAAAGGCATCGCCAAGATGAAAGCCGTCTTCAAAAAAATATTCTTTTCCTTCATATAATTTAATATGCTATAAGATTCTTCACTCTTCGTTCTTCACTTAAATTCAGTCCCAATTCATGATTTTGCGAAGGAACGGCAGCAACTCACCTGCCATCTTCTGATGTTGAAGCTTACTAGGATGCCAGCTGGCACCATAGCCTAGGTCGCCCGTTTGGAAAGTGAAATCGAAGCGATAGATATTCTTATCGCCCTTTGCTTTTTTTATCAGTTTAAGATTCCCCTTCTTATCTTTCACAAAATTTCCCTCCTGGTCCTTCACATAATTGCTAGCCAGTGTAAATCCTTTCTCGTTGGCATCCTTGCAAATCCGGTCGAGTACAGCTTTCTGCTCGGTACTCTCCTTCTCCCCAAGCATAGGTCCTGTTATCAAGACAATCTTTGCATTGGGATATTTCGTGCGAACCGTCTTCAAGAACATACGATAGTTCTTCTCGTAGAGTTGGATGTCATAGTTGTTGGTAGAAAGGTCGTTGGTTCCCAGGTTGATGCAAATGAGCTGAGGCTGATATTTAGCGAAATTCCATTTCTCGTCGTGCTTATTAAATAATGTATATTCATACTGCCAAGGCATATTTTCGATGGAGCCAGCCTTCGGACCATCATAATTGCGATATACGCCTATGCCACTTCTCGAAATGGAAGTATGCTGCGCCTTCAAGCTATCGCTCACGATATTGGCATAAGTGAGCCAATGGTTCTCCGTCTCGTCCTCGAATGGGTCTGTCATCTCGATACTTTCCACACCATAGCCGCAAGTGATGGAATTGCCAATAAACTCTATCTTTCGTTCTGGCAAAGCAGGAGCCTCCACAAGTTTGCAACCCTTGTCGAGCACAAATCCCTTGAATTCTGGGTTACGGAACAATCCCTCTATCACATACATCATCTTTACGTGATGCACGCCTTGCGCCAAAGCGGCAGCCACGGTGACCACCGAGTCTCGTTCGGCGTTGAATCCGATTTTGAAAGGTTTGCATCCATCCACCTGTGCCATGAAATATCCCGTCATCGGACGGCAAATCATCTTCAGTGAAGTACCTTCGAAAGCAGCCTGAATGGTAGTGCCGGGGAAGTTGAAGCTAGCCACGTCGGGGCTCTTGGCAAAGCTCACTCGCCCCACGTACTGAATCATCGGATTGGAAGCCTTCACCACCTCGCCTTCAATAGGGAGCGTCGTGGAAGGCTTAGCATTGCCAGCCATTACCGGAACACTAGCAAGCATTGATATTACGCAGAGTCCTATCTTTCTGCTTTGCATTACACATTCCAAAAACTTTCTTGTCTTCATTCTCATAAATGTCTTTGTTTTTTAGTTGTTATTTATTATTAGTTATTTTCTTCAGATTTTGGCAATGGAATAGAATATCCATCAAGTCGAAATCTTTATTGCTTGCAAAATTAGCATAAAATCTCGGAAAAAGCAAACAA
>DJSH01000027.1:0-48264 GCA_002440225.1 Candidatus Segatella violae | reverse complement strand
CAAATGCGCTTGTGGCGAAATTGGTAGACGCGCTAGACTTAGGATCTAGTGGTTTAGGCCGTGTAGGTTCGAGTCCTATCAGGCGCACATAATAAAATGCTAAGTAGTTTATTATCAACTATTTAGCATTTTCATTTATTCAAATTTCCCGTCAAAATCCCCGTGTTTGTTTCAGCAACTCCATTTCAAGCCTCAACAAAGGAACAAAAAAGCGAACATCCATCACGAACAATCGCTTTAAGTGTTCAATTAAAAAAATAGCTGATTATAGCCATTCGTGTGCAAAGGTACAAAATAAGTTCCACCTGTACGGTTGAATTCCTTTCGCCTCTATCAAACCTTTTACTGCAATTGCTCCCCAAGCTGGGGGAGCAAACTACCCTTTGGGATAGTGAAGCAATCACGCCCCAGCTTCCCGAGCTACATCATACCCTCCAACGCATTCTGCGCTTCGCGCATATCCTTCTCGAAGTTCACATGGTCTACCAAGAACTCCTTCCTGCCCTTCGCCAAAAGCTGATAAAGGGAAGGATTCATCCCCTCCACATACTGGGCGATGGCATACTCGATGTCATCCCGCTGCGTGGGATTGGTGGAGAACTCATAGACACGCAATTTCTGATGAATGAAGCAATAAGCTGCCTCGATGCTATCTTGACCTACATTTTCCATAAAATACAGAGTTTTAATCTTTGTTTTATCTTAAAGAACTAGATGAAAGACCTAGACGCCCTCCTTAGGGAGAGAGACGACTAGGTCTTTTTTATACATTTATCCTAAATGCCCTTCATCGACAGGGCGATGCGCTTGCGCTTCATGTCTACATCAGCCACACGAACCATCACATGCTCATGCAGCTTCACAACCTCGTTAGGGTCGCTCACGTATCTATCAGCCAACTGGGAGATATGCACCAAGCCATCGTTGTGGACACCTATGTCGACGAAGGCTCCGAAATTGGTGATGTTGGTCACGATGCCTGGCACAACCATGCCCACCTGCAAGTCCTCTATCTCCTTGATGCTCGCATCAAACTCAAACTTCTCGACCTTGCCACGAGGATCCAAGCCCGGCTTGTCGAGCTCAGCCATAATATCAGTCAAGGTAGGCATACCCACCTCTTTGGTCACATACTTCTTGATGTCAATCTTCTTCTGGAGAGCCTTGTCCTCTACCAGTTGCTTCACCGTCACCCCTTGGTCTTTCGCCATCTGCTCCACCAGTGCATAACGCTCCGGATGCACGGCTGTGCCATCCAAAGGATTCTTGGCCCCCGGAATACGGAGGAAGCCGGCACACTGCAAGAATGCTGATGGTCCCAAGCGAGGCACCTTCTTCAACTGGGCACGGGAGGCGAAGGCTCCGTTCTCCTTGCGATACCCCACGATGTTCTTGGCGAGTGTAGGTCCCAAGCCACTCACATAGGTCAAGAGATGCTGCGAAGCGGTGTTGAGGTTGACACCCACCGAGTTCACACAACTCATCACCACGGTGTCAAGGCTCTTCTTGAGCTGGGTCTGGTCCACATCGTGCTGATACTGACCTACGCCGATGCTCTTCGGGTCTATCTTCACCAATTCGGCGAGCGGGTCCATCAGTCTTCTACCGATGCTCACGGCACCACGCACAGTCACGTCCTCATCCGGGAACTCGTCACGGGCTATCTTGGAAGCCGAGTAGATGGAAGCACCATCCTCGCTCACCACATAGATATCCACAGGGTGTTGATAACTGATACCGTGCAACCAGTCGCTGGTCTCACGGCTCGCCGTACCATTGCCCACAGCCATCGCCTCCACATGATACATCTTCACCATGCGCAGGATGGCAGCGGTAGCCTCGCTTCGCTTGTTGCGAGGAGGATGAGGGTAAACGATCTCGTGATGGATGAGGTTGCCCTGCGCATCGAGGCAACAGGTCTTGCAACCGTTGGCGAAACCTGGGTCTACCGCCATCACTCGCTTCTGTCCCAATGGAGCGGCGAGCAAGAGCTGTCGCAAGTTCTCGGCAAACACCATGATGGCCTCCTCGTCAGCCTTCTGCTTGCTGAGCCCAGCAAACTCAGTCTCGATGCTCGGGTTCACCAGTCGCTTGAAGGCATCGTCCACAGCCTCAGCCACCATCTTGGAAGCCTCGCCATTGCCACGCACATAGCGCTGTTTCAGTCTATCCGTAGCCTCCTCCTCATCGCAAGAGATGCTGACACGCAAGAATCCCGCTGCCTCTCCACGACGCATCGCCAACAAACGATGGGAAGAGCATTTCTTCAAAGGCTCTGAGAAGTCGAAATAGTCGGAGAATCGCTGTGCCTCCTCTTCGTCCTTCTTCTTGGCGATGACCTTCGAGGTGATGACGGCACCATGCTTGTAACGTTGGCGCACGGAGTTGCGGGTGAACTCATTCTCGCTGATGGTCTCGGCGATGATGTCCTTGGCACCCTGGATGGCAGCCTCCACGTCCTTCACTTTCTCCCCCACAAACTTCTTGGCGGTCTGCATCGGGTTGTTGTCTCGCTGAAGGAGGATGAGCTGTGCCAATGGTTCCAAGCCTGCCTCACGAGCCACTTGGGCACGAGTACGGCGCTTAGGCTTGAAAGGCAGATAGATGTCCTCCAGTTCGGTGGCATCCCAGCAGTTCTCGATGCGCTTCTTCAGTTCATCGGTCAGCTTGCCCTGTTCATCGATGGTCTTGAGGATGGTTTCCTTTCGCTTCGCCATCTCCTTAAACTTGTCGTTGGCCTGGGCGATGGCCTCGATGTTCACCTCGTCCATATTGCCCGTCTTCTCCTTGCGGTAACGGGAGATGAACGGGATGGTGCAGCCCTCTTCGAGCAGCGCCAGTGTATTCTCTACAGCCTGCTCACGGAGATTGAGCTGGGCTGCGATCAGTTTCGTAAATTGATTCATTTTTCTATGTGTGTATGTTTTATTAGAATGAATAGTGTATGGTCAATATTCATCCTAACGAATTATTTCTCAAGTGCAAAGATAACCAAAAATATTGGTTTGCCCAAATCTTTGCCCATAAAAAGTCGTTTTTTCCATCACGCCCAAATATTTCCACGAAAAACGAGCGAAATGCCAAAAGTTTTGTATATATTTGCAGCATCAAAAGCTTGCGTCATGCCAAGACATGACATATTCTAGAAAACAATATTTACAACTAACAATATGAAGAAAGTCATCCTATCACTCGCCCTCTGCTGTATCTGCATAAGCGGCAGAGCCGCCACAGAAACCACAAAGACAGAAAAGCAAATTGACAATTTCATGATTGTCAAGCAGAAAGGAGGCCCTACCATAGGCTATGCCATCCATTCGGGAGTAAAGCTGCTCCATGTCGACGGCCTTGTTTTCAAGGACCTAAACCACAATGGCAAGCTGGACGCATACGAAGATTGGCGACTCCCCTACGCCCAGCGGGCAGCCAACCTCGCCTCCCAACTCTCCATCGAAGAGATAGCTGGCTTGATGCTCTACAGCAACCATCAAGCCATCCCCATGACCAAGACCACCGCCTACACAACCGCCCACTACCATGGGAAACTCTATGAAGACGGTGGTGCCATGCCATGGGAACTGACCGACGAACAAAAGAAATTTCTGAAAGCCGACCACCTGAGGGCCGTGCTCATCACCTCGGTGGAAACTCCTGCCGTGGCAGCCAAATGGAACAACCAAATACAAGCCTACGTAGAGGCCTTGGGACATGGCATCCCGGTAAACACAAGCTCAGACCCTCGACATGAGACAAAGGCCGACGCCGAGTTCAACGCCGGTGCGGGAGGTCAGATTTCGTTATGGCCGAGTTCATTGGGAATGGCCGCCACCTTCGACCCCGAGATCGTCAGGACCTTCGGAGAGATTGCCTCCGAGGAATACAGAGCCTTGGGCATTGCCACAGCCCTATCGCCACAGATCGACATCGCCACCGAACCGAGATGGTGGCGATTCAACGGAACCTTCGGCGAAGACCCACAACTCGTTACAGACATGGCGCAAGCCTACTGCGATGCGTTCCAAACCACGAAAGCCACCCATGGATGGGGCGACAAGAGCGTAAACGCCATGGTGAAACACTGGTATGGATATGGAGCGCAAGAGGCAGGAAGAGACTCCCACTTCGGGCATGGCGAATTTGCCGTATATCCAGGCAACAACCTGGCGATGCACAAGCTTCCTTTCTCGCAGGGTGCCTTCCGCCTGAGGGGAGGAACGGAAATGGCATCTGCCGTCATGCCTACCTACAGCATCCTCTTCCGCCAGAACCCATCGGGCGAGAATGTGGCGGGAGGATACAGCAAATGGCTCATCCAGGAGCAACTGCGCGACGGCGAGCACTATGACGGGGTGGTATGCACCGACTGGGGCATCACGGGCGACGTGAAGAACATGTACGACCCTAGCGGCGGCAAACCTTGGGGCGTGGAGAACCTATCGGTAGCCGAACGCCATTACCGTGTGCTGCAAGCCGGCGTCGACCAGTTTGGCGGCAACAATGATATCAAGCCCATCCTCGCGGCCTATCAGATGTGGGTGAGAGACTATGGAGAGGCCAGCGCAAGGAAGCGCTTCGAGCAGTCAGCCAGACGTTTGCTCATGAACATCTTCCGTGTGGGATTGTTCGAGAATCCTTATCTCGACCCCAAGGAGACGGAGGCAATCGTGGGCAAGCCCGAATATATGAAAGCGGGATACGAGGCTCAGCTCAAGTCCATCGTCATGCTGAAGAATCATGCCAAGACTCTCCCTTTGACCAAGCGCCAAAAGGTATATGTACCCAAGCGTCACTACCCTGCCATCCCCGGCATTTGGGGCGGCATGTCGGAAGATAAGAGGGAAGTGCCGATGGACTTAAATCTCGTAAACCGATATTTCGAGGTGGTTGACAAGCCCGAAGATGCCGATTTCGCCATCTGCCTGATAGGCGAGCCTAGCCTCAGCCTTGGCTACGACTTGGAAGAGACCAAGCATGGCGGCAACGGCTACACCCCCATCAGCCTCCAGTATGAAGACTACACGGCAACCGACGCACGTGCCACCAGCATCGGAGGCGGCGATCCCTTGGAGCCTTTCACCAATCGCAGCTACAAAGGCAAGACGGTGAAGACTCGCAACCACGACGACCTCTTGATGGTGCTCGACACCAAGAGGCAGATGAAGGGCAAGCCCGTAGTTACCATCGTAGAAGTGTCGAAGCCTGTGGTGCTCTCAGAGCTGGAACCTTCGTCTGATGCCCTCCTCCTGTCCTTCGGCGTACAAAACAAGGCATTGCTCGACATCATCAGCGGAGCGGCAGAACCCTCTGCCCTCCTGCCGATGCAACTGCCCGCCGACATGAAGACCGTCGAGACGCAGCAAGAGGACGTGCCCCACGACATGAGATGCTATCAAGACCAAGACGGCCATGTTTACGACATCGCCTTCGGCCTCAACTGGAAAGGAGTCATCAACGACCAAAGGGTGAAGAAATACGGCCAACGCATCATCGTAACAGTAGAACCATAAAGAAAGGGGGCGTGCCACGGCTACCGTGGCACGCCCCCTTTTTGTCATTCTATACTATCAGCCGCTGCAGCTTCGTGGCGTCGAAGCAGGGGCAGGCTTTCTGCACGCCGGGCAGGTCGCGATGGCCCAGCACCGTGCGGATGGCAGGAAAACGGCGATGGAGCTCCACGATGAGACGCTCCATCGCAAGCTTCTGCTGCGGCGTGCGCGTGTCGGAGATGCAACCCGTGGGCGAGAGGCCGCCCTCGTAGCAGATGCCTATCGAATGGGCATTGTAGCCGAGGGCGTGAGCCCCCATGCGCTCCACCGGGCGGCAAGGATGCACCACGCCATCCAGCGTGATGTAGAAGTGATAGCCGATGTCTCTCCAGCCATTCACCTCCACATGGTCGTGGCGCAACTGCTCCATCGTATATCGGCGATTGCAGCGACTGCCGCTGCAATGCACCACTATCATGTCTATCTTTCTCATATAAGCAGTCCTCCCCCTCGCCTATCTGTTGGCAGCCGTCACTCCCAATGCCCCCAGAAGGGCGGTCAACACGGTAACTACGAATTTGAGCACTTCATTCCATTTCTGCTTGTTCTTTTCTGTCATAATCGTCTATTTTAAAAGGTTTTTAAATTTTGCACGAATAGCCCAGAGCAATGCCCCCAGGCTATTTGGATAAATCAGAGAGCGTTACTCTACGGTGCCGTCGCCATCGCCAGAACCGGAGCCGCCTGATTCAGAGCCGCCTTTGTTGTCACCGTCGCCCTCGCCCGATGTAGGATTGTCGCTCTTGGAGCCGGCCTTCTTCACATCCTCCAAGTTCAATATCTTGGCTCCCTCCTTCTCGGCCTTGAGAGCAGCCTTCTGTACGGCACGTGAAGCCACCTGGGTGAACTCCATGCCCGTGAATACGTTGGCGAGGTCCTCTCCAGGCACATACTGGATGTTCACGCCCGTGATATTGACATCGCTCTTAAACTCATCGGCGGTCTTGGTGCCCTCGCTCGTAAGCTGCAAGCGGAACTTGCCTATCTCGCCCAGCTCCACCTGGTTGCCCATCTGCAACTGCAGCACCATGTTCTCGCCAGCGCTCGCCAGCACCGCCAAGGCATCGGCGTAGGACACGGTGGTCTGCATGGAAATCAACTTGGCGAGACGCTTGATGGAGATGGTCTCGTTGACCTGGGCGCAAGCATAATACTTGTAGTCCGAACTCTTGTCGCCTGGCTTTGCCAAACGTTTTACTAAACTGTACTTTGCCATAATAAATTAAAAGAATTAAATTGTTAATAATGTTGTGTACCGGTCTCTTCCCGTATACATTTGCAAAGTTAACACATCGGGCAGGTGCCATTCTTCCCATTCAGCCCCTCTGCGTCAGCTCCAGCCCATTTATGCAGATTATCCCACCTTTGTGTACCTCTTCTTTCCGGCATACAAGCTCTATGCTTACGGAATATATGGCATCTGCTGAAAGAAAGCATTACGCTAGGCGAAAGAATGTATGACATCAGCAGAAAGAATACATGGAGTAAGGCGAAAGAATACATGAAGCCAGACAAAAGAACACATGGCATCAACAAGAAGAATACAGCCCCCATGAGACAATACCACTATCAGAACTTTTTGCTTTTTCACCCCCTACCCACAGAGCAAAAAATCCACTCCATCAAGGAGAATCACGCCCATCGGAGAGCACAAAGCCACTACCTGCGCATGTCAGCATTTCTGTTACACATTAATAATCAATACGTTACACCGCAATAAAGGCTTCAATCAATATACCAATATAGACTAAATATATAATACGATATATATCCATTTACATCATGCATGATGCGCGTGAGAGAGCTGTTTTAAAAAAATATAAGCAGAAAATGATTTTTTCTTCGAAATAATTTGATTATTTCCGAAAATTATATTAATTTTGTAAGCAGAAAGCAAAAGAATAAGAGTTTTAAAACATTCTCTTTTATTAGGGGAAGGAAGCCCCCATTACTAGAGATTCTAGACTGAGACTCTTACTGGGCATTCTATGCCCGTTGTTTCGACAACAATGAAACAACGGCATGGAAGAGATAGTAAGTGCAGTCTAGAAAATGAGCATTAAGCTTCCAATAAACGAATGCTCATCTGTTTAGCTTATTTTCGATTCCGTGCCGTTTTCATACAAGAACTTCCCACCCGCAAAAAGGCAGGGATATATATCAACCAAAAAAAATAAGGTATGAAAACAAAAACAATCAAGCCTGACCCTAATAACGGTCAGCCCAGCTTCCCAGATTCTTCTCCGAGGAAGGAGAAAGACCAGATTATCCTCCTTGGCGTACAAGGACTGTCGTACAACGACTATTCAGCCATAGAGCTGAAAGTAGGCCTGCAGCTCATCAAGCATGCACAACAGGTGATAAAGGAGTACACGATACCCTACAAGCTGAACCACGACACCTTCGACTTTTCCAAGGAGCGCCGCATCGCCGGGTACACCGACGTCTGCCTGAAGCTATCGGAGCTGGGCATCAGCGTGAACCACTACACACAGGTGCGCGATGCCATCTACCGAATGGCAAAGAAGCCCATCGACATCCCCTACAAGGTGGGCGACAGAACCATCTACACCCGATTCGACCGGCTTTTCTCGGCAGAAGTTTACAAGAATCGGAAGGGAAGATGGACGGTGAGGTTCAGGTTCGACAACACCGTATTGCGCTTCTTCTACGCTTTCGACAAGGGAGCCTGCCGCATCGACCTCAACGCCGTGAACGCCTGCCGCTCCGCCACGAGCATCAAGCTCTACATCATCATGAACTGCTGGGCGGCCAAGGGATTCACCCAAGTAAAACCCGAACACCTGATGAGACTGCTCCATGGCAAGGGCGACTGCTACAAGACCTGGTCAGACCTAGAGAGACACGGATTGCGCTTTGCCATCGAAGACCTGAAGCGCCTCTACGACCATGGCATCATCGAGCAATATCTCGCCTACAAGCCCTATTTCCCTGATGAAGAAGGGGGCACCGACGATGACAAGAAGAAGCATCACCACATGCCCCAGCACATCACCTTCACCATCATCGATCGCGACAACTCCGGACAGGGCAAGGACGAGAAGTGCGAAAGGCTGAGAGGAGAGCAAGGCAAGCTAGGCCTATTGCTGAAATGCCGCTTCGGCGTGACGGAAAAGGTAGCCGACAGACTCAAGCAACGACTCCGGCTCGACATGCTAGGCGAGCTAGCCGACTGGCTAGAGCGCAAGGAATACTATCTGGAGCACAGCCGCAAGGAACACCGTCAGGTGAATGCGGCCGCATACATCGTAAAGAGCCTGGACGGTTTCTTCAAGGACCGCAACGCCTAGGCAGGATACACAACACAGAGAACACCCCCTAAAAATATAGAAATGCTTATGGAAAACGTGAACCGCATGTATAGCAAGACCGAGCTCGGCCTGCTCTACTTTCCCGATGCCACCGACAAGGACACCGCCCGTCGGCACATCATGGTATGGATCAAGCGCTGCAAGCCCCTCTGGCGAGAGCTGGAGGGCATGGGCTACGATGCCAACACCAAGTACCTGCCCCCGAAGATGGTGAACGCCATCTTCGAATACCTGGGCGAGCCTGGGTGCTAGCAAGCGCAAATGAAAGACGATTTTTTTTAGTGTACATCACGCAAAGAGGGGGCGTGCCAACCGGCACGCCCCCTCACATTACGAGAGAGATTTTAATCATTCTTTTCCCAAAGAACTGCTAATATCTTTATATTTACACTACATTTTTTAGAATGGAGAGTCTGGCATATCACTGGTGATGATGTACCAGTTGTCCGGATTGTTCTCATCAGTAAGCTTGATGGCGGTAGGATTCTTAGCTGTACCTGATACCAATTCAGTCTTATATGTCTTGCTGACGCCTGCGGCATGTTTACCAGAATCTCCAGTCAAGGCATAAATCATATACACTTGACCCCAGTTATAGAAATATTGTCCGTTCAGACCGAACTTGCCAAGACAAGCCAAGGATATATGGTCATCATCTACTATAGTAGGCTTAAGATCTATGAATGAGCCATAACCAGCCACATTGAAAATTATGCCCCAATGACCAGAATAGCTATCAAAAGAAGATGTCGTCAACGCCGCATAATAACATGGACTATAATATTGAGAGACATACTCATTGCCCACATTCCAATAAGTTTGTGAAAAGGAGCCCATATTGGCTACAGAGAAGAACCAATCACCATTGGTCACCTGCTCACTGATAGGAGGAACTATGCCAAACATCTTTATCGAGCCATCTGCTGAATCAAACTCGAAATTGTCTCCACCAACATAATTGAAACCTGAGATTGAAACTCCATTCAAGGAAATTGGCTCATAAAACTCTATCCCCTTGTCCGTAACTATATAAGGTTCGGTAACCAAATCTTCATCTGCATCCAAACGAGTGAAAGTAATGGTACGATAGCTAGTTGTTGCCAAATAAGATGCGCCGTTTACCTCACAAGAATATTTAGGGAAATTCATCTCGTCTGCCAAGTCACCGAATTGGTCAATGGTTTCTCCCCAGCTAGCATCCTTAGCCATAGGAGTCATTACTATCTTGGCACCACGTTTTTTGCCAAGCATCACAACAGAATCAGGAGTAGCTGTGAGCACACGGAACTCCAAGTCGCCTTCCATGCCCTTACCATTTTTTCCGACACCAGCTGGATTGACTGGATCTGAGAAAAAATGAAAAACCTTGTTGTATTCATCGAATGAAAGTACAATACCAGCACTCTGACCTAACGTATAGTGAGACGTAGCCTCGACATCCGAGCCATATACATCGCTCATCGCTGTAACATTGCCACTCTCGTCAAATTTCAACAAGACATTGTATCCACCATACTGTGTATTCTCCTTAGGATAATATTTCATCAACCATCCGTTCTCGGCAGAACAAAGCACAGTCTTGTATTCTGCCACAGCCTCATTCGCCCTCTGAGCAGACGGCTTGTCGAACACTTCGTCAACATCATTGGAACAAGCCGCCAAAGCAACTACAGAAAGCAAGGCAAACAATATGTTATATATCTTTCTCATAACTTTCTTACTTTAAAGTTGTTAAATCCAAGGTCTTCACCTCTGCTGTACGACGCAAAATGACCTCACGAAGTTTGTCTATATCCAATCCCCATGTATTGGCGAAATATTCCTTGAGTATCTCAAATTTCTGAAGTATTGCATTATAACCGCTATAATCCAGAATAGGTTTGCCATCGGCACCCTTCTTCACGTCACCATTTGCATCCGTCTCTTTTACAATACCCGCTTCCAGGATTTTCTCCCAGGCAGCCTCGGAATGGGTAACATACTGGGCAAAGATCTCGGCAAAATCTTCATTATACTCGCCACTGGCATATCCCGAAACAAATCCCATGGAAGGAGCATCTGTATCGGCAACGTTTACCCAACCAGAAGTCTGATACTTACCAGCAGATATAGTCTGAAAATCAGTAGAGTAATTTTTCTTCTGAGTCAAGATGTGGCAGAACTCATGGTTCATGGTGTGGAAGAACCAGAAATTCAAGTCATAAGTGCCCGTTGTCTTATCAACGAAAGGAGTCTCTGGGTCGATGAAAGGATTATTCACATCAATGATATTGACATTATAAAGCGTAACCTTCAATCCACCCTCGGCAGTACCAAGAACCATTGAAGCCTGTGAGTTATAGGCTGCCGAGCCAACCAACTGCATCACTCTTGGGGAATAGGTCTTCATGAAATCCTCCCCCATCACCTCGGCATAAGCATCAAGCCAAATATGTTTCATCATGATGGCAAGAGCCTTCGCTTTATTGACATCAGCTGGAGCCAAGTTGTATTTATTGTCTGTCTCCTTATCCATATAGCGATAGTTGAAACGAATATTATAAGTATCGACGTAATTGGTCTTGAGCCACTTGTCGAAATCATTCTGTTCTTCCTTTGGCTGCGAATCGAAGATACTCTTAGAGTCAAGACTCTCTTCCGAACATGCAGCAAACAGAGAGACAGACGCTATCAATATTAACAATTTAATATATTTCATAGTTCACTCTCCTTTAATTATTTGTTTGACTCTTCTCTTGGATTTGCAGGCAATCCTGCCTCTATCACATCATCTGGCAGCTGAATGGCACCACGCAAGTCACCAGCCTTGAAAGTGATAGGAGTCTCCTCATCCAAATCGTGGCTAAACTCGATGCCATAGCGCTTGATATCAAGGAAGCGAAGACCTTGATAAAGTGTTTCGATACGGCGCATCTGCAAGATAAACTGCAAGATATCCTCCTGTGTACCGCTCTCTACCGTGAAGCCTTGTGGATGGAACATTTTACGAATGCTACGCTCTGAATTGGACTTTACGACAACTGGAGCATATTCCAAGCTTTCGATGAAGCTCTTGATACTCTCAGCTGTCATCGTTGGACGTGTTGCTGTACCTGTTGCCGCAGCAGTATGAGAACATATCCAAGCATTGATGTCTTGCACGGCCTTGTCATAGTCTTTCTTCATCGCATAGGCCTCCGCACGACAAAGCAGAGTCTCATCTGTGGTAAACACTGCATCTGAAACATGAACCTGTCCTGTTTTGTTCACCTTGTCGGTATACTCAAAGTGCTCAAACATCTTAGGGAACATCACAATCTGCGCATTACCAAAGAGCAGGTGAGACTGATACAAGGTATTGTTATTAGAGCCAACACCCCAAGGCATCGCAGCCCAAATAGTCTCGTAGGCCGTAATAATTTGGTTATGGCAAAAACGCTCCTCATCACCTTCTATAGCACGGCCTATTCTACTAGTTGCTGGCATCAACAACAAGTTGGCATTCTCTGAAGATGAGATATAAAGATTGTCCATATCACTTGAGTTAGACAAGGACATGAATGGTACAAAATTTCTCAAGACAGAAGCAGGATTCGAACCGAGAGCCTTCGTCGCATAGTCTATCACCTTGTCATAGTTCATATAGTAAAGGTTGAAACGCGCAGCAAAGGCATAAGCTGCCTTCTTGTTGAAATGATATTTAGGCTGTGTATAAATATCATCGTCGACATCAGGCAAAGCCGCCTCAATGTCTGCATCTATTTTCTGATAGAGTTCCTTCAGTGTGCCGCGCTCATAATGTGGATTCACCGTTGTCTCAGGAACTGTAGGATAAGGAAGTCCCATATATTCCTCAGCCTTATCAGGGTTATAACTCATACAGAAAGTAGTGGCTAGACGATACATGCTATAGGCACGGCAGAGCAATGCTTCTGCTCGCTGACCTTTTAAGGATGCAGGGTTTCCCATTTCGTCGATGGAAGCCAATGCTTGGTTGGCAGCTGAGATGGCACCATAATAACCATTCCACAAGGCCTTAGGGTCGTCATTGGTCTGGTCGGTAACTGGCTCAAAACGATAAGCCTGCTCTACCTCTTGATAGGTGTCATATTCCTTGCCATTGTCTGTATAGTTATCTGAGCTATTTTCCAAGATAAAGTTACTGCTATTGGAAGGATAAGCTGAGACGAGAAGTGAAGTAATCTTCTCGGTAGTGTTCACCTCTGCGCGATCATCTGGCAACTTATCGAGGAAGCTGTCACATGATGTGGTCAATGCCAAAGCAGAGAATAACACCGTCGCTATATATAATTTATTCTTTTTCATAATTATCTCTCTTTCTTTAAAGTCCGACTCTTAATGTCAATGTAAACTGACGTGGCATTGGAGTTGCCACACCACCTGCGTTGAAGAATTCAGGATCCTGTCCATGCAACTTGCTGTCTGAGTAAATCAAGAACAAGTTGGTAGCCTGCAGCTTCAAGCTAGCAGTATTTACATGGAGAGGCATCAACCACTTGCTAGGGAAATCATAAGCCAAGGATATCTCCTTCATACGAATAAAGTCACCCTTTGCCACACGAGCAGTGGAATAGTTGTAAGCATTATAGAGATAACCTAGATAATTATCATTCTGCTTCATACGCTGGTCGGCAATGACTGGTACATCTGTAATTGCCTCATCACCACCATTCGTCCAGCGATTCACGAATTCCTTTGGCATAGCAGTCATATCTGAATATGAAGAGCTGAAGACTGGATCCAGACGAACCTTGTTACCAGCTGCGTATGTGATGAACACGTTCAATTTGAAACCTTTGTAAGAGAACGTATTGCCAAAGCTACCATTAATCGTTGGATCGGTAGGACCTTCATATTTCAAATAATCGGTTGTTGTTGACTGGAAATAAAGGTCACCGCCATAGCTTGTTTCCTCGCCATCCTGATTTACCACAATAGGAAGACCTTCCTTGTTCAAGCCCTTGAAATCGAAAGAGAACAAAGAGCGAACAGGATATCCATTCATCGTGAAACCTGTACCAGTAATCATCTGCATGATGTTGGCACGGGAATCCAAGTCGGTCACCTTGTTTTTGGCATGAGAGAAGATGATATCTGTGTTCCACTTGAAATCCTTAGTCTCGATATTACGAGTAGAAATGGTCAATTCCTCACCATGTGAGCGCATACTTGCCACATTGGCAGACTTATAGACCTCACCACCTACACCCATGGTACGCTTTGGACCAATCAAGTCGTAGTTATTACGACGATACCAGTCAAAAGTGACATTAATGCGATTATTCAAGAAGCCCATATCCAAGCCAAGGTTCAACTCATGCTTTTTCTCGTAAGTCAACTCATCATTGCCCAAACGGTAGATTTCAAGACCACTTTCCTTGTCACTTGCCGTTGGACGCCAAGGATTATAACTCTGGATTACCACCTTTGAGTTGGAAACCGAAGCAGGACCACGGTCAGCCGTCAATGAATAAGATGCCTTCAAAGTCAAATGAGAAAGGACAGGGTTCAGCTTAGGGAACCAAGACTCCTCATGCGCATTCCATGCACCAGACACATTCCAAGTAGGCAACCAACGAGCACTACGGCTCTTACCCAACTTGTTGGAACCCTCATAACGAACTGTTCCATTAATCGTATAGCGCCCTTTATAAGAATAGGTAGCCGTACCGAAGAAAGAAGCCTCACGCTGATAGCTATCCGTAAGAGAATAGTACTGTCCGTTTTCCTCTTCCAATTGCTTGAAGAAATTATAATTGAATGCAGGGAGATAGCCCATATCATACTGCATGCCCACACCATTGAAATAAGACTTGTTACGGTCTACGGAGTTGATTTCCAAACCACCGAAGAAATTCACGATGTGGTCTTTGTTATATACATCATTATAACTAGCTGTAGCACGGAAATCCCAGCTGTTCATCTTAAATTTTGTCTCACGATAGAAACCTCCCTTGTCCAATACAGAGAACGGCAAAGAATTTGCCTTGTCTGGGTCGGTGTACAACCATGGATTGGCATCACGCATCGTGGCATCATCCATGGCACGATATGCCCATGCCTGGTTGCTCTGGTCGGTAATGGTTGCGGCATTGGTGGTTGTAGAATACTTATACGCACCCAATACAGCAAGCTCAACCTTAGAAATTGGCTTGTATTTCAACTCTCCTTGGAATTTCATATCCACAACGTCCAAGCTCAAATAATTGTTGTCCAATTCACGGAAGATGTTGAAAGGAGCATAGTTGCGAACATAAAGTTCGTTAGGATCCATTGTACGAGAAGTGTTCAACGCATAAGAATATGGGTTGATGTCAAAATCACGAGACACCTCACCCGTCACTGCGTTCGCCGTCTGTGATGTTGTGCCAGGAGCACGCTGCTTACGATAAGAAGCATTGGCGATGGCATTGACAGAAACTTTCTTTGATATATTGTAAAGAGCATTTACATTGGCTGTATAACGCTGCACCTTGCTCTGCTTAGACCATCCTGGGTCGTTCATCACACTAAAAGAGGTGTAATACTGAGCCTTATCGGTACCAGTAGACATGCTGATGGAATGGTTCTGGGAGATGCTATTACTAAACAACAAATCAAACCAGTCGGTATTTTGGTATTCTGCCTTCTGAAGGTAGCTTTCCATAGCATCTTGTGTATTGGCCAAGCCATAAGTACCAGTCTTTGGGTCGTATGTATTCATCAAGTGATACATCTTGCCAAATACACCACTATTAGAGGCCCGATAGCTCTTTTCAAATGAAAAATAGCCATCATTATACATCTCACGATATACCCCCATTTGGTCTTGAGAGTTCATGATATTGAAATTGCGGTAACTTGGTTTCAAACGCATGGTAAACTCACCTGTATAGTTGATGCGATTAGATCCGGCCTTACCTCTCTTGGTGGTAACAACGATGACACCAGCCATGGCACGAGCACCATAGATAGAGGTAGCAGAACCATCCTTCAAGATTTGGAAGCTCTCAATATCATCTGCATTCAAACCTGCTATGGCAGAAGAAATCAAAGTCTCGGCATTACCTGAAGACAAATCATCAGCATCAACCTCGGTGACATCCTCCATGATGACACCATCCACAACCCAAAGTGGCTTGGAAGAACCATAAATAGAGGTAGCACCACGCACACGAATCTTAGGCGCAGTACCAAAGGTTCCACTCACATTCTGCACTGATACGCCGGCCGCCTTTCCTTCCAAGGCACGACTGATATCAGCCACACCATCGAGTTTAGTCTTGTCGCCAGTGATTTTGGTTGTTGCACCTGTAAACAGACGCTTATCCATCTTCTGCATACCAGTAACCACCACCTCGCCAAGGCTCTTGCTGTCGGCCTTCAGCTTGATGGTCATCTTGGCAGAAGGAGTCAAGGTCTGGCTCTCCATACCGATGTAACTTACTACCAGTTTCTTACCTGCAGGCACCTCCAGAGAGAAATGGCCCTCCATATCAGTGACGGTTCCCGTGCGTGCCGCACCTGCGACAACCACGGAAGCGCCAATGACTGGTTCGCCATCTTCCTGAGAAACTACGGTACCCGATACTTTAGTTTGAGCCAGTGCCCCCCCACATATGAGGAAGAGATTGACTAACAAGAAAAGCAGTCTTTTTTCCATAAAATCCTCTCTTAAAAATTAAACAAACTTATATCTTCTTTAACTATTTCTGAACTTACAAACTTCTTCTATTTCTTAAAGATCTCTCTTCTCCTTTTACTTTTCGGTTGCAAATATAATACTTTTTAATGAATTTAGAACATTTTTTCCAAACTTTTTGTCACAAAATGCTATTTTTTCTTGATTTCTATCAAATATTAGATACAAAAACGCCAGTTTTAACTAAATTAAGTCAAAACTGGTGCATATTCTTAATTTTTCCCAAATCTTATAAATTCGAAGAATTCGCCCTTTATATTTTACTTGGAGAACGAATAATTTTCGATTGTACGGTTAGAATGTCCGATACGCCCTGTAAGGGCAGAAGCTCCTAGCCTAGGGCAACGCCCTAGGAAATGGAGCGTTATGCTATCGCCCTGTAAGGGCAAAAGCGTTCTATATGAGCTGATTTTAATGCTTTTGCCCTTTCAGGGCGCATTAATCCTTCCCATTTACCCAGGGCGTTGCCCTGGGCTAGGAACTTCTGGACTTTCAGCCCGTGCCAATCGTACAGGTTGAGTTTTTTACACTTTTTCTAAGGGAAAGCGGCTATTTCTTGATGGTGAACTCAAACTTCAAGCCGCCTTCAGGAAGGTTGCTCACACGGATGGTTCCACCATGCAGGAGCACGGCGTTCTTCACGATGGCGAGCCCCAGACCAGTGCCTCCCATCTTGCGACTCCTGCCCTTGTCTACTCGATAGAAACGCTCGAAGAGGCGAGCCAGATGCTCTGGCGGCACGCCCTGCCCATCGTCCGAGAAGATGAAATGCCACTTGTTGCCCTGCTCCTTGGCAGAGAGCGAGATGGTGGTGCCCTCGCCGGCATACGCCAGGGCATTGTCGGTGAGGTTGCGGAAGATGCTATAGAGCAAACTGCGATTGCCCTTCACCACGATGCGCTCAGGCAACTGAAGGTTGAGACTCATATGGCGCGACTCTCGTTCGAGCGCCGTCTCGCGAGTGATGTCGCCTACCATCTGCACGATGTCAACCGCCTCGAAGTCTATCATGTCGCTGCCATCGTCCAGGCGATTGAGCGTGGAGATGTCGCGCAGCAAGGAGGTGAGGCGCTCGCTCTGCGCATAGCATCGCTGCAAGAACTGCGCCTTCATCTCGTCGTTGATGTGCGGATTGTCGAGTATCGTCTCCAGATAGCCCTGGATGCTAGCCACCGGGGTCTTCAGTTCGTGGGCGATGTTCTGGGTGAGCTGTCGCTTCAGGATGTCTTGCTCCTTGCGAGTGGTCTGGATGCGCTTGTACATCTTGATGATGCGCTCGGCTATCTCGCCCAGTTCGTCGTTGGGGAACTTGGCGAGGTCTTCTATCTCCAGGCTCTCGTTGTGGTCGGCCTTGTAGGCGAAGATGCGCAACTTGGAGATGTTCTTGCCCAGACGGTCGGTGAACCGATAGAGCACCACGGTGAGCACGATGATGGCAAAGAGCGCAAACCAGATGTAATGCTGGTCGGCCTGGAGCGACTTGGAGAGGTCGTTGTTGTATGGCAGGGCGGTGCGCACGATGAGCTGGTTCTTGGGGAAATAGGACGCCACATAGAAATAGTCGTGCTTCAACGTCTTGGACTGGCGCTCCACGCTGGAACCCTGCCCCGTCTTCAAGGCTTGCACGATTTCCTCACGCTTGGCATGATTGGCAAAATGGGCATAGTCGCTGCTCATATTGTCGTACACCACCTTGCCGTCCGGGCGTACCAAGGTGACACGCAAGTCCTTGCTCTCATGGTCGTGCACAAACTGGCGCAGCTTGGCCTCCGCCACCACGACGTTGCTGCCCACGCTGTCGCTGTCGGAAATGAGGATGCCGCCCTTGTGCGACAAATCCAGGTCTTCGGCGAGCAACTCGTTGTAGCCCTCCAGTTTCATGGTGAGCGAACTGATTTTGTATTGCTTCTCGCGCGCCTGCTGGAACACGATAAAACTGACGGCGAACACAAGGAACACCGCCAGTACCATGAAATACAACTTTCTACCTACACTGTTTATCTTGAACATAAGCTATATCAATCCTATGAATTCTTCATTTTCCATTCGTCACCCAACGCCCTAGGCATCAAAGTAATAACCGAAGCCTAGGCGAGTGACGATGCACTTGGCAAACTTGCCTATCTTCTTGCGCATGCGGGTGATGTTGACATCCACCGTACGGTCGAGCACCATCACATCCTTAGGCCATACACGGTCGATGAGTTCCTGACGGGAGAACACCCTGCCTCGCTCCTCCAGGAAAAGACGCAGGAGCTCGAACTCGGTCTTGGTGAAAGGCACGTCCTCGCCATCGATGCTCACCGTCTTCTTGTCGAGGTTGAGTTGCAATCCCTGATAGTTGATAATCTTAGGCTCAGCCTCGCCGCCACCCTGCTTCTCGGCGGTGCGGCGCAACACGGCACGTATGCGCACCATCACCTCACGGATGGAGAACGGCTTCGAGATATAGTCGTCGGCGCCAATGTTGAAGCCAGTCACCGTATCGTTCTCCGTATCACGGGCAGTGAGGAAGATGATGGGGATGGATGCGGTCATCGGATTCTCCTTCAACTTCTTCGCCATCTGGAATCCGCTCATGCCGCCCATCATCACGTCTAATAATAATAGGTGGAACGATGCTACATCCTTCTCCATGGCTTCCTCGGCAGAATTGGCCGTTTCCACCTCGTATCCCTCTGTCTCCAGATTGAACTTCAATATTTCACACAAGTCTTGCTCATCGTCAACGACTAGTATTCTCTTCGTTTTCTCTTCCATTTTACTAATGTTTTAAATTCTGCGGCAAAATTACGATTTTTCTTTTGTAACAACGGTTACATTTGGTTACAATTTCATGACAATCATCATTATTATTGAAAAAAAATGATAAAGAGACCACTATTATTACACATTTTAACGTAATGTTATCTAATTAGCTACATCAATATTTGCTAGTTAAGCACTTTAATACTACTTTTGCAACCAATAATAAACAAATAGATCTATATAAACAACAGTAAATTATGAAAGATAAGGTAAACACTACTCTCGTCATCGGAGAGCGCATCAAGCAAGAATTGAAGCGTCAGGGTAAGACTTCTGTTTGGTTGGCACAGGAATTGGGTTGCCACCGCACAAACATCTACAAGGTATATGGTAGAGCTACCATCGACACAGGCATGCTGTTTCATATCAGCCAGTTGCTGAACGTGGATTTCTTCAAGCTCTACTCCGAGGCGTTAAGCAAGCAGAAGAAATAAAAACAGAAAGACTCAAAAAAAAAACAGTAGAAAGTAAGTTTAGAAACAACAACATTATACAAAGAGAGCCTTGCAGCTAGATTAGCAGCAAGGCTCTCTTTGTTTATCTATACCTATTTTATTATATAGCCAGTCTCTTCTCCAAACGCTCACGGATGGCTGCGATGAAACCGGCGGAGTTCACTGCCTTGGCCTCTACACCTTCCATTAAGTTGACGAGGTCCTTGGTGGCGATGCCGTCGTTGAGGGTATCGAAGCAAGCAGCCTCCAACTGGTCACCGAAATTCTGAAGGTCTTTGAGACCATCCATCTCACCACGCTTTCTCAGGGCACCGCTCCATGCGAAGATGGTTGCCATCGGATTGGTGGATGTATCCTCA
The DNA here is from genome assembly GCA_002440225.1 of Candidatus Segatella violae. Classification (GTDB taxonomy): domain Bacteria; phylum Bacteroidota; class Bacteroidia; order Bacteroidales; family Bacteroidaceae; genus Prevotella; species Prevotella violae. The sequence continues at coordinate 28,083 of DJSH01000027.1, read as the reverse complement.
CCCTTCAAGTAGCGATAGTAGTGGCGAGTCACGGTGCCATGGGCTGCCTCATACTCGTACTTGCCATCAGGAGAAACTAGTACGGAGGTCATCATGGCGAGGGAACCGAAGGCGGTACTGAGCATATCGCTCATCACATCACCATCATAGTTCTTGCAAGCCCAGATGAATCCACCCTTGCTGCGGATGACACGAGCCACGGCATCATCTATCAATGTATAGAAGTACTCGATGCCGAGCTCTGCGAACTTCTGCTTATAATCGCTCTCGTAAACTTCCTCGAAAATCTTGCGGAACTGAGCATCGTAGGTCTTGGAGATGGTATCCTTGGTGGCAAACCACAAGTCTTGCTTGGTATCCACGGCAAACTTGAAGCAGCTATGGGCGAAGCTACGGATGCTCTTGTCGGTATTGTGCATACCCTGGATAACGCCAGCACCATCGAAATTGTGGATTTCAACTTCCTGCTTCTTGCCGCTCTTGCCCTCGAACACGAGTTTGGCAGTTCCAGGCTCATCGGCACGAAGCTCCACGCTCTTGTATACGTCGCCGTATGCATGACGGGCGATGGTGATAGGCTTCTCCCAGTTCTTCACGCAAGGGTGGATGCTAGGAATGGTGATAGGAGCACGGAACACGGTGCCGTCCATGATGCTACGGATGGTGCCGTTAGGACTCTTCCACATCTTGTGCAGATGATATTCATCCATGCGCTGTGCATTAGGAGTGATGGTGGCACATTTCACAGCCACACCATATTTCTTGGCAGCCTCGGCAGAGTCGATGGTTACCTGGTCGTTGGTCTTGTCACGATAAGGCAAGCCTAGGTCGTAATACTCCGATTTCAAATCTACGAAAGGAAGAATCAGTTCGTCCTTGATCATCTTCCATAGAATTCTTGTCATCTCGTCACCATCCATCTCTACCAATGGAGTCGTCATCTTAATCTTTTCCATAATCGATTCAGTATTAATATTGATAATTTGCTTGCAAAATTAATAAAAATATTCAATAAAAGAAAGGAAATACTAGAAAAATCTTTCAAAATGACAAGAAAAAGACACTTTTATACGTATTCCCGCATATTTATGCACATTATAACGAACTTGCACATTAAAAATTGCGACCTGTACCGTTGAGACTAATCTATACGCCCCGAAGAGGCAGAAGCTCCTAGCCTAGGGCATCGCCCTAGGTAATATGCATGCAAGAATATCGCCCTGAAAGGGCAAAAGCATTATATTGATAGGGAATTTTATGCTTTTGCCCTTACAGGGCGCATTTATATACAAATATCTACCCAGGGCGTTGCCCTGGGCTAGGTGCTTTTGGGCTTTCAGCCCGTATCGTTTTACTTCTCCTCCGGAGCCTTATCAATCAAGTCCATAAACTGGTCGAGCTTAGGAGTGATGATAATCTGGGTGCGGCGGTTGCGCTGCTTGCCCACCTCAGTATCGTTGCTGGTCACAGGATTGTACTCACCACGGCCACCAGCGGTCAAGCGCTTAGGATTCACGCCGAAATGATCCTGCAGATACTGTACCACAGAAGATGCACGCAAGGCTGAGAGGTCCCAGTTGTTGCGGATGTTCTTCATCTTAGGGCTGCTTGTGCTTACAGGCACATTATCGGTGTTACCCTCGATGAGCACGTCATAGTCCTTGTAGTCGGTGATGATCTTGGCTATCTTGCTTAAGGTTTCCTGGGCACGACTGTTCACCTCGTAGCTACCGCTCTGATAGAGCATATTGTCGGCAAGCGAGATGTAAACCACACCCTTCAACACCTGAACATCCACTTCCTTCATCTCTTCCTTGCTCAATGAGCGAGTCAGATTGTTGGTAAGCACCATGTTGAGGGAGTCGCTCTTGCTCTTCACCTCCACCAAGTGACGGATGTACTGGTTGCTCTCGTTGATTTGGTCAACGAGTTTCTCGATGCTCACGTTGTTCTGGCTGTTGTTGGTCAAACTCTTGTCGAGGGAGTTCTGCAACTTCGCATAGTCCTTCTGCGTGCCAGAGAGTTGCTCCTGCAATGCAGAGAGACGAGCCTCGGTAGCAGCCAATTTTTCCTTGGTCGCCTGATAGTTGGCTGTCAATTCCTTATTCTCATTCTGGCAATTCTGGAGATCTTTCTTGCTTGCGCAACTTGTTGCGAACAAAGCTGTAGCCATCATCACCACTGCTAAAATTTTTGTCTGTTTCATATCTTCTTCAATTTAAATTCCTGGTTATTAATTTAATAAGATTGCACGTCACTTTCCATCGTTCATCCGAAACAATGGGAGGCATCATCGCCTCTTCGAATGCAAAGTTACAGATAAGACTGGATTTTTCGTCATTTGTCTAAGTCATTTAGGGAAATTTAACTCCTAATACGTTATTTATCACCTTTTTAAGATTTTTCATGCTTAAAAAAGCGTTATTTATTTTGTCCTTCTACCAATTATTATTATCTTTGCACTCGGAAAATTGATTTTCCAAAAATAGATAGGAACAAATACATTAACAATATAAAAAGAGAAATAAGTATGATTCTTTTTTTCAGAACTCCATCTAAGAGTGTGATTGCGACCGAGATCGACCACAAACCTTCTCAGGACGAAATCAATGAACTTTGTTGGCTTTATGGTGACGCGACTTTAGAGGACGCCCAGCAGTTGCAGGGCTTCTTTGTCGGCCCACGCCGTGAAATGATTACTCCTTGGAGTACGAATGCCGTTGAGATTACTCAGAATATGAGTCTTAACGGCATTTCGCGTATTGAGGAGTACTTCCCTGTGGATAGCGAGGACGCTGAGCACGACCCTATGCTACAGCGTATGTACAACGGTATCGGACAGGATGTCTTCACCGTCAACCACCAGCCAGAACCTATCAAGTACGTCGATGACCTCGAAAAGTACAACGAGGAAGAGGGCCTTGCCCTCAGCGAGGACGAGATGGCTTATCTCCATAAGTTGGAGAAAGAGAATGGTCGTCCGCTCACCGACAGCGAAATCTTCGGTTTCGCTCAGATTAACTCTGAGCACTGCCGCCACAAGATCTTCGGCGGTCAGTTTATCATCGACGGCAAGGAGATGGAGTCTTCTCTTTTCAACATGATCAAGAAGACCACCAAGGAGAACCCTAACAAGATTCTCTCTGCCTATAAAGATAATGTGGCTTTCGCACAGGGTCCTGTCATCGAGCAGTTTGCCCCAGCCGACCAGACCACAAGCGATTACTTCCAGGTGAAGGACATCGAGAGTGTCATCTCCCTCAAGGCTGAGACCCACAACTTCCCTACCACCGTGGAGCCTTTCAATGGTGCTGCCACTGGTACGGGTGGTGAGATTCGCGACCGTATGGGCGGTGGTGTCGGTTCATGGCCTATCGCAGGTACAGCCTGCTACATGACCGCTTATCCTCGTTTGAAGGACGACAACGGCAAGAGCGACGTGGAGCGTGACTGGGAAGACATCATGCCAGTGCGCAAGTGGCTCTATCAGACTCCAGAACAGATTCTTATCAAGGCTTCCAACGGTGCTTCCGACTTCGGTAACAAGTTTGGTCAGCCTCTTATCACTGGTTCTGTGCTTACCTTCGAGCACGAGGAGAACGGTGAGAAATATGCTTACGACAAGGTTATCATGCTCGCTGGTGGCGTAGGCTACGGCAAGAAGCGTGACTATAAGAAGGGTGAGCCACAGAAGGGCAACAAGGTTGTCGTAGTAGGTGGTGACAACTATCGCATCGGTCTCGGTGGTGGTTCTGTTTCTTCTGTAGATACAGGTCGCTACAGCAACGGCATCGAGTTGAACGCCGTTCAGCGTGCCAACCCAGAGATGCAGAAGCGTGCCTACAACTTGGTTCGTGCCCTCGTAGAGAACGACGAGAACCCTGTGGTAAGTATCCACGACCACGGTTCAGCCGGTCACTTGAACTGCCTCTCCGAGTTGGTTGAGGAGTGCGGTGGCGAAATCGACATGTCTAAGTTGCCTATCGGCGACAAGACCTTGAGCGCCAAGGAAATCATCGCCAACGAGAGCCAGGAGCGCATGGGCTTGCTCATCGACGAGAAATATATCAGTGAGGTTCAGAAGATTGCCGACCGTGAGCGTGCTCCGATGTACGTGGTGGGCGAGACTACTGGCGACGCTCACTTCAGCTTCAAGCAGGCTGACGGCGTGAAGCCATTCGACCTCGACGTGGCTCAGATGTTCGGTCACACTCCTAAGACCGTGATGGTGGATGAGACCGTAGAGCGTAAATATGAAGATGTAACTTACTCTGCCGACAAGCTCGACGAGTACTTACACCGCGTGCTCCAGATGGAGGCTGTGGCTTGTAAGGACTGGTTGACCAACAAGGTGGACCGTTCTGTGACTGGTAAGATTGCCCGTCAGCAGTGCCAAGGTCAGATTCAGTTGCCACTCTCCGACTGCGGTGTCGTAGCACTCGACTATCGTGGCGAGAAGGGTATCGCAACAGCCCTCGGTCATGCACCACAGGCTGGTTTGGCAGACCCTAAGGCAGGTTCTGTACTTTCCGTTGCCGAGTCATTGACCAATATCGTTTGGGCTCCATTGGCAGACGGCATGGACAGCCTCAGCCTCTCAGCCAACTGGATGTGGCCTTGCCGTAGCCAGAAGGGTGAGGATGCTCGTCTCTATGAGGGCGTGAAGGCATTGTCAGACTTCTGCTGCGCCATCCACGTGAACGTACCAACAGGTAAGGACTCCCTCTCCTTGACCCAACAGTATCCTAACGGTGAGAAGATTATAGCCCCAGGTACCGTCATCGTCAGCGCAGGCGGCGAGGTTTCAGATGTCAAGAAGGTGGTTAGCCCTGTTCTCGTCAACGACAAGAACTCTAGCCTCTATCATATCGACTTCAGCTTCGACGAGCAGCGTCTCGGTGGTTCAGCCTTCGCTCAGAGCTTGGGCAAGGTGGGCAGCGATGTTCCTACCGTGAAGAACCCTGAGTACTTCGTAGATTGCTTCAACGCCGTACAGGAACTCATCAACCGTGGTTGGGTGATGGCAGGTCACGACATCAGTGCCGGTGGTCTCATCACAACCCTCTTGGAGATGACATTCGCCAACGTAGAGGGCGGTATGAAGATCAACCTCCACGACATCGCCGACGAGGACATCATCAAGACCTTGTTCGCAGAGAACCCAGGTGTTGTCATCCAGGTGAGCGACGAGCACAAGGCTGAGTTGAAGGCATTCTTGGATGAGAATGGCATCGGCTACGCCAAGATTGGCTATCCAGCCCCAGAGATTCGCAAGATTATCGTCAAGAAGGAAGGCTTCGAGCATGAGTTCGACATCAACGCATTGCGTGACAACTGGTATAAGACTTCTTACCTCCTCGACCGCAAGCAGAGCATGAACGGCATGGCCAAGAAGCGTTTCACCAACTATAAGAAGCAGCCTATCGAGATGAACTTCGGCTACGGCTTCAAGGGCACTCTCGCAAGCTATGGTCTCGACGCCAACCGTCGCAAGCCATCAGGTGTCAAGGCTGCCATCATCCGTGAGAAGGGTACCAATGGTGAGCGTGAGATGGCGTACTCTATGTATCTCGCAGGCTTCGACGTGAAGGATGTGATGATGACCGACTTGATTTCGGGTCGTGAGACTTTGGAGGATGTCAACTTCATCGTATTCTGCGGTGGATTCTCCAACTCCGACGTTCTCGGTTCAGCCAAGGGTTGGGCAGGTGCATTCCTCTACAATCCTAAGGCAAAGGAAGCCCTCGACAAGTTCTATGCTCGTGAGGACACCCTCTCGCTCGGTATCTGCAACGGTTGCCAGTTGATGGTAGAGTTGAACCTCATCAACCCTGAGCACAAGCATCGCTCACACCTCTGCCACAACACCAGCAAGAAGTTTGAGAGCAGCTTCCTTGGTTTGACCATTCCTCAGAACGACAGTGTGATGTTCGGCAGCCTCAGCGGCGACAAGCTCGGTATCTGGGTAGCCCACGGCGAGGGTCGTTTCTACTTGCCAGAACCAGAGGATCACTACAACATCATCGCGAAGTACAACTACGCTGAGTATCCAGGCAATCCTAACGGCAGCGATTACAACGTGGCAGGTATCTGCTCAGCCGACGGTCGCCACTTAGCCATGATGCCACACTTGGAGCGTGCCATCTTCCCATGGCAGAACGCTTGGTATCCAGCCGACCGCAAGAACGACGAGGTAACACCTTGGATCGAGGCATTTGTCAATGCACGTCAGTGGATTGAGGAAAGAGTAGCAAAATAATGATTTCAAATTTGTAAATTGAATGCAAGTTCAATATAGCACATTATTTAAGACTTTTATGAAGATTGGCATAGTCACCTTTGGGGGTGGCTATGCCATGATTCCTATTATAGAGAGCGAAGTTGTCGATAAGCATCACTGGATGACGAAGGAAGAGTTCCTTGATGCCATCGCCACCACCCAGATATGTCCGGGAGCGTTGGCGATCAATATGAGTTCGCTTTTAGGATATAAGTTGGCAAAGACACCGGGAGCCATCGTCTGCACCCTCGGCGCTTCGTTGCCCTCCTTCCTTATTATATTAGCGATAGCCATGTTCTTCCATCAGTTTGAGGACAACAAGGTGATAGCCGCCATGTTTGCAGGCATCCGTCCTGCCGTCGTGGCATTGATTGCCGTACCTACGTTCTCGCTAGCCAAGAGCGCCCACATCTCGCTCGTAAACTGTTGGATACCAATCCTTTCAGCCCTGCTGATATGGCTGATGGGCATCAACCCAATATGGGTGATTATTGCAGCCGCCGTGGGAGGTTACATCTATGGACAATTCATTCAACCTACGGAATAAAGGTAAAAAATACGATAAGAGGATTCTTTACTCTTCGTTCTTCACTCTTCAATTTAAATTATGATATTTCTTCAGCTTTTCATCGTTTTCATACAGATTGGCATCTTCGGATTCGGAGGTGGCTACTCGATGATATCCCTTATCCAAGGACAGGTAGTGACACAGTACAATTGGATGACGATGAGAGAATTTACCGATGTCGTCGCCATCTCGCAGATGACGCCAGGACCTATCGGCATCAATACCGCCACCTATTGTGGCTACACCGCCGTACATAACGCCGGCATGGGTGGGATGATGGCGATATTGGGCAGTGCCGTGGCAACTTTCGCCCTGGTTCTCCCTTCCTTGATATTGATGATTCTTATCAGCAAGATGCTGTACAAGTATATGCACACCAACATGGTGCAGAGCATGTTCATCGGTCTCCGCCCAGCCATCGTCGGTTTGGTGGGAGCAGCCGCCCTGCTCTTAATGAGCCCAGAAAATTTCTCCACCCCAGAGAATCCTTGGCACTTCTACATCTCCATCGCCCTCTTCTTCGCCACCTTCATCGGAGTGAAGGTTATGAAGATTAATCCGATAAGGATGATACTCTACTCGGCGTTCGCAGGATTGTTGCTGCTGTATTAATCTCTGTTTTGTTTACCAACAATAAAAAACAGTTTATTTATTGCAAGTATGCAAATTCCGATATTTTTAAATTTACAATTAAGAAATCCCGGCAAATTTATTTATTGCAAATTAAAAAATATGATTTAATTTTTGGATATTACAAATAAAAATCGTAATTTTGCACGGTCAACAAACAAAAAAGCCATGCAAAAGGAAGTTTTCAAAACTCTCATCAAAGAGGGACAAGACGAAATACAAGAGATAGAACTCTATCAAAGACCTTTCGACTTTGAGGAGCAAGGAAGGTATGTCCTTGTCGGCATTCGACAAGCCGGCAAGTCATACTTATTATATCAACGTGCCAAGCAATTCCTTGCAAATGGGCATGACATCAAGGAAATTGTCTATCTAAACTTTGATGACGAGCGTCTCTATGGCATGCAAGTCGAAGACTTCGACCTCATTTTACAGGCTTACAATGCCATGTATTCTTATAAACCCATTTTATTCTTCGATGAGATACAAAACATCGAAGGATGGGAGCACTTTGCCCGAAGATTAGCCAACCAGAAATACATGGTCTTCATCACGGGTTCCAACGCCAAAATGCTAAGTAGAGATATTGCTACAACATTGGGAGCACGATACTTTGACGAAAAGATATTTCCATACTCATTTCAAGAATATTTAGAAGCCCAAGGCATCATCCTTGAAAAGAATTGGCAATATGGCAAGCAAAAGGATATCGTACAGCAAAACTTTGCAGAGTATTTCAAATGGGGTGGTTTCCCAGAACTACTTCTTTATAAGAATAAGCGTCATTGGCTCAATGGTCTCTATGAGAAAATCGTACTGGGTGATGTCATCCAAAGAAATGGTATCAAAAATGAACAAGCCTTACGTCTTGCCATCAAACGATTGGCAGAGAACATCATGCAGCCCACAGCCTATAATCGCCTAGCCAATATGGTGAAGAGCACAGGAGTAAAGACCAACTCTGTATCCATCATTGATTACATCCGATACATCAAGGAGGCATGTCTTATGTTTACTTTAGATAACTACGCTTCCAAGTTTGCGGAGAAGGAAACTGCTAAGAAGCATTACTTTACCGACAATGGTCTGCTGAGCATTTTCTTGACAGAATCGAAATCACCTTTGTTGGAAAATCTTTGCGCCATCACCTTACACAAGAAATACAACAAAGATTCGGAGATGCCAAAGCTATACTATTATAATCGTAATATAGAAGTAGACTTTTTCGTTCCAGAAGAGTCTCTGGCCATTCAGGCATCTTATAGCTTGACAGACCTAGGCACTCGCAAGAGAGAAGTAGATGCACTGTTAGCATTAAACAAGAAACATCCTCTTCAAAAAGCCAGGATTATTACATACGATGAAGAAGAGACTATCCAAGAAGGAGGACAGACCATCGAAGTAATTCCTATTTGGAAATGGCTGGCAGACTTTTTCTAAAGAAAGAGATATGAAATAGCTGTTTTATAAAACAAACAACATAGCAAAAAGGTGGATATTCATCAAAAAATCTACCTTTTACACTATATTATTCGTTTTGTCCACCCCATTCTTGTGCCTTTTGTGTACTTTTGCAACTGTGTATTAATAGTTAGTTTCATGTTTAGGCACTCATTCGCCAACACCAAACAAGTAATCAATAATAAACCTAAGAATAGACAATGAATAAGAAAAGACAGTTTTTGCTTTCCGCTGTGCTCGCCTCTGCGATGGCAGCCAACGCACAAGTAACTATCAATGTGGATGCCTCAAATCCAGGCATCAAGGTTTCACCTAATTTATATGGTATCTTCTTCGAGGATATCAACCACGCTGCCGATGGCGGTATCTATGCCGAGCTTATCAGCAACCGTTCTTTCGAGGACAGCGACAAGGAGATTCCTACTTGGAAGACTTCCGCCGAGGCTGGTGCGAAAATCAACGCACAGCTCATCAACAAGAATCTTCTCAACAAAGCACAGGGCAAGGCGCTCCAGCTTACCATTGCCGCTACCCCTAAGGCTACAGCCTCTCTCATCAACGAGGGCTTCTGGGGCATCAACGCCGTACAGGGCAGAACCTACAAGCTCTCTTTCTGGGCAAAGGGTAGCTACAAGGGTGGATTGAAGGCTCGCCTAACCAACGCCAAGGGCGACAAGGTATATGCCGAGACTGCTGTAAGCGGCAAGTTGGGCAAGAAATGGACCAAGTACACTGCCGAATTCATTGCCAATGCCAACGATGCGAAAGCTCAGTTTGAGTTGGTAGCCGATGGCAAGGGAACCATCCAGCTCGACGTGGTAAGCCTCTTCCCTCCTACTTTCAAGAATCGTGAGAATGGTTTGCGCCCTGATTTGGCGCAACTCCTTTACAATATCCACCCTAAGTTCGTTCGCTTCCCTGGCGGTTGCTACGTCGAGGGACAGGAGTCTCCAGAGAATGCTTTCCATTGGGAAAAGACCATCGGACCTATCGAAGAGCGTCCTGGACACAAGAACGTAAACTGGCGTTATCGCACTAGCGATGGTATGGGATTCGACGAATACTTGCAGCTTGCCGAGGATTTGCACGCAAAACCACTCTACGTGGTGAACGTAGGTCTCTGGCACGGCGGCTTGACTCCTGTGGATAGCATCCAGCCTTGGATAGACGAGTGCTTGAACGCCTTGGAGTATGCCAATGGTCCTGTTACCTCCAAGTATGGTGCGCTGCGTGCCAAGAACGGTCACCCAGAGCCATACAACATCGAGTACTTGGAGATTGGCAACGAGAACAACCAGCCAGACCCTGCCGCACAGAGCGACCACTACTACGAGCGCTTCAAGAAGTTCAAGGATGCCGTCTTGGCAAAATATCCTAAGATGCACCTCATCGGCAACGTGGTAGCTTGGGGCGACGACAACCCTAAGTGGGAAAGCAAGGAGAGCGTGGAGCTCCTCGACGAGCACTACTACAGAAACCCTGCTTGGTTTGCCGAGAACTTCAACAAGTACGATTCTTACGACCGCAAGGGCAGTGAGATTTACGTAGGCGAGTATGCCGTGACCCAAGGCTTCGGCAATATGGGTTCTCTCGACGCAGCCCTCGGTGAGGCTGTCTATATGATGGGCATCGAGAACAACTCTGACATCGTGACCATGGCATCTTACGCTCCTATCTTCGCCAACCTCAACAACCGCATGTGGGCACCGGATATGATTCAATATACATCTGACAAAGTGTTCGGCACACCATCTTACTACGTACAGAACGTGATGGCGAACAATATCGGTACCCGTGTGCTGAAGGTAGAGCAGAACTCTCCTTACAAGTACGAACAGGCGAAGGTGAAGCCAGCCGTTTGCCAGGTAGGTATGGGAACATGGGGCACTCAGGTTTCCTTCAAGGATGAGGGCTATACCGACGACAAGGGAAATGCGCTCCCAGCTACCCTCGAACTCACCCAGACCGACATCCGTGGCTCATGGAAGGTTGAGGGCGACGAAATCAAACAGACCAGCAACGAGGAGAGTTGCATCCGCTTGAACCCTGGCAAGATTACCAGCGATGGCTATATATATAAGGTACGTGCGAAGAAAGATGCCGGCAACGAGGGCTTCCTCGTAGTGTTCAACTATGTGGACCCTCAGAACTACTGCTGGTTGAACCTCGGTGGTTGGAACAACACCCAGCACGGCATCGAGCAGATAGTGAATGGTGCCAAGGCTCAGGTAGCAACTTGCCCAGGCAAGGTAGAGACTGGCAAGTGGTACGACATTGAGCTGAAGGTACAGGGCGACAGCATCTTCGCATCGGTGGACGGCAAGGAAATCTTCGCCACCAAGCTGAAGGCAAACACTCAGCCTGGCATCTTCTCTACAGCTACCCTCGACGAGAAGACTGGCGAGGTTATCTTGAAGATTGCCAACACCAGCACTGAGAGCACTACTGCGAAGATCAATCTTCAGGGCAAGGACATCAAGGACGGCAAGTTGATTCGCCTCTCAGCCAAGAACGGCTTGGAGGAGAACACCATCGACAACCCAACCAACGTTTACCCAGTGGAGAGTTTCATCACCACCAGCAAGAACGGAGCTGAGGTTGAGATTCCAGCCAACTCACTGAATATTATCAGATTGAAATAACAGATTTCGCCTAGGTTTTTTCCTTAGGCGAAATACAGATACAAAAGCATTCCATCTGTACGTTTGAAACGGGCTGTAAGCCCAAAAGCACCTAGCCCAGGGCAACGCCCTGGGGCGACAGTGTGAATCAATGCGCCCTGAAAGGGCAAAAGCATTAAATAGACTTTTTTGAATAGTTGATAGATAGTTAGTTAGAAAGTAGAAGGCGGCAACCTGCGTGATGCAGATTGCCGCCTCATTATATATACCAGTCTAAAAAAATAGATTTCATTCCGCTCTTATAACTGAAAATTATCCCAAAGCGTAGTTGAGCAAAAGCAATATCGCCAAGATATACAGCGTGATGTTCAAGTCCCTGAACTTGCCTACCATCATTTTGATCAATACATAGCTCAAGATGCCCAAGCAAATACCATCGGCGATGCTATAGCAAAGCACCATCGTAATCATCGTGATGAAAGCTGGGAACGACTCAGAGATGTCCTCCAACTCAATCTTCTTAAACGAGTCAATCATCAGCACACCCACCATCACCAAGGCGCCACTGGTTGCCGCACTAGGAATCAGCAAGAAGATAGGAGCCAAGAAGATGCTCAAGATGAACATGATACCTACAAAGAAGGAAGTCAAACCCGACTTTCCACCCTCGGCAACACCCGAAGCACTCTCCACATAAGTGGTAATGGTAGAGCTACCCAACAAGGCACCAGCGGTAGTACCGATGGCATCACTCATCATCGCCTCCTTCACACCAGGAATATCGCCCTTCTCATTCTCCTTGATGCCAAGTTTTGAGACCAAACCAAGCACCGTACCAATGGTATCGAAGATGTTGACCAGCAACAAGGAGAACACCACCATCACCATCTTAGGCGTAAAGAAGCCTGTAAAGTCGAACTGGCAGAAGATAGGAGCGATGCTATGAGGAGTGGAAACAGGTATCCATCCCTCCCCTATCTGGGTAACACCCATCGGAATACCAATCAAGGTAGAGATGATGATGGCAAAAAACAGCGAACCTTTCACTCTGCGAGCCATCAAGGTTCCACTCACCAAGATACTTATCAAACCCAGAATACAGGTAGGCGTAAACTTGCCTAGCTGCACGAAGGTAGCCTCGTTGGCAGTGATGATACCCGCATTCTTCAGTCCGATGAAGGCGATGAACATACCGATGCCCGCCGAGATGGCGAATCGAAGGTTCTTCGGGATGCACTCCAATATCTTGTCACGGATATTGAGGAAGGTGATGAGGAGGAAGATGATACCCTCCACAAGCAATACCGCCAAAGCCTGCTGCCATGTCAAACCCATCGCCTGACAGAGCGTGAAGGCGAAGAAGGCGTTCAGTCCCATACTAGGAGCCTGAGCGAAAGGCAATTTAGCCATGAATGCCAACAGCAAGGTGGCAATGGCTGATGCAATAGCGGTAGCCGTAAACAAGGCGCCCTTGTCCATGCCCGTGGTAGAGAGGATGGTAGGGTTCACTGCCAAGATGTAACACATGGTCAAGAAGGTGGTCATACCAGCGACCAACTCCGTCTTGACGGTTGTCTGCTTAGGGTCGAAGCCCAATAATGCTTTTAACTTATTCATTGTATTTTATGCTGAAAATTGCAATTTGAGGATACATTAATGTATTCGCTTGCAAAGGTACAAAATATATTAGAAATAAGTTCAATGTAATAAAAGAAAATATTACCAAAGCTCATAAAAAGTGTCCTTACCCCCTAAGAGACAACATCACTCCAACATGAGCCAACCATCGCTAGTCCAGTTGATTTTCTTCTCTACGAGGATGCTGGCTCCATTCTTAGGGATGCTATAGCCATGGCAGAAGAAGTAATCGCCATCAGGGAAGCTGTAGGCAGAGCAATGCCCCATCGCCTCAAACTCCTTCTTGTCGCCTTCGAGAATCAGGGTGCCACCACCCTCTCGCATATCCTTGCCCTCCTTGTCGAGGTAAGGACCGGCAACCTTCTTGCTCCTGCCCACGGCAACACGATAGTTGCTCTTGATGCCTCGGCAACAGTAATCCCAGCTCACAAAGAGATAGTAATAATCGCCATGCTTCATGACGAAAGGAGCCTCGATGGCATTGGTACCCGCAAACTTGCTCGTAGGATTCGGCTCTACCGATGTATCGCCCACGGCATGACGGCGAGCGATGGTCATGGGCTTCGCCCCTTTCTTTACGTGCATCGTCTTCTTGTCGAGAGGAATGAGTTGGATGCCATCCCAAAAGGAGCCCCAAGTCATCCAAGGCTTGCCCTTCTCATCTATCACAAAGTTTGGGTCGATAGCATTCCAATTATCTCTCCCGCCCTTGGAGGCGACGAGGCAACCCTCATCTTTCCAATCATCCTTATTAGATAAGGAGGTATTGCTCAGCAATCCGATTGCCGATGTATTCTTGCCAAAGGTGGAGCAAGAATAAGCCATATACCATTTACCCCGATACTTGATGATATCGGGAGCCCAGATATGGGTGGTGAAGCCTGGCACGCTGTCGTGCGTCCAAGCAGGTATTTGCTCGTTTTTCAAGACACCCTCAGCAGATAATGTCCAGTGCTTGCGGTCGTTGGAAATCATCTGCGTGATGCCATGCCCTGTGCAATAAAGATAATACTTGCCATTCTCATACGCCATCACGGGGTCGTGCACAAAAGGAGTATCCACCACAACAGGCAGCTCCACCACCTGAGTCTGTTGCGCACGAGACACAGCTGGCGCTAGCATCATGGCTATTGCCACAACGCCTAAATATTTCATCATAGTTTGTTTCATTTGTATATCGATTTAACAAAAAGGGGAGTTATGGCTTCACAGCGTAACTCCCCTCAACATTCTACTTAGATTCTTTTATACCTTAAAACTAACTAAATTCTCTTATTTCTTCTTGCCCCAGAAGCTCTTGCTGCCGCTGGCACCAGAATATACGATGGTTACCTTGCGAGGATTTGCCTCCCAATCCACCTCTCGCTGCACCTTAAGCTTGGTGGTACCGATGGTAAGGGTGTTGCTGGAAGCATCGAAGCTCCATACCTTCACATTAGGCCAAGCCGTACCACCTGTCATCGTACCATCTGCATTGAGCGTAAACTCAGTGCTAGTGCGCTGCTTGCCATACTCATAAGCAAGGTCGATGCCTTCCCATGTACCAGCCAATTCGCTAGCCTTGATAGCCGCCTGTGGCACGGCGCCATAACGTTCAGGCATTACAACAGGCCATCCGTTGCTATCCCACTTGATAGAGCGCACACCGCCCATCATGATGGCGTTGCTATAAGCATTGCCTCCAACATTGGCAGGTAAACGCTGCTGAGAAACATAATACCAGTTGCCAGCGCCATCGTCGAAGACAGCACAGTGGCTAATACCTACCCATCCATACCCCTGGCTGAACTTATAAGGATGAGTCAAGACGGTAGGGTTGTCACCTGCGCCCTTGGCAGCATCGGTCACCCTGCTGTTCATCGTCTCGTAAGGACCATCCACGTTCTTGGAGCGAAGTACACGAGTATTATAAGGAACGTCCAATGCATCGTAAGCTAAGAAGAGATAGTAATATCCATCGTGGTAAACCACTTCTGGAGCCTCAGCTGCTTGCCAACGATTATTCAAAGTACGTGTGAAGATAGTCTTGCCATAAGCAGCGATGTCGCTTGCTGTGCCCCAAGGGTTAGGCAAGGTTGCCTTGGTCTTACCTGTGCTGGCATCTAGCTCGACAGCAGCGATACCACTATGCCAAGAACCATAGATAAGCCAGTGCTGACCTTGAGGAGTAATAATATAAGATGGGTCGATGGCATTGTACTTGAAATAGCAGTTATTCCAGTCTGTAGCATTCACCTTATAGTTCAAGCCCTTGTCAGATGCATTGGTGATGACGTATCCCTTGTCTGTCCATTTGTTGCTGGCAAGATCATTGGTTTCCATCAAACCGATGAAGGCACGCTCGCTCCAAGTTCCATCACCATTGATGGTACCAGGGCAAGTGATGGCATAGTACATACGATAGAGATTGTCGTTCACCTTGCGCACACATGGTGCCCAGAAACCGAAGTCGAGGTCATTGGCGAAATATGTATTAGGGCGCTCTGCCAAGCCCATTCCCTTGCGAATCTCATTGAGTTTGGTTTTCACCCAGTCTGGCAGTCCTACCATCGTGGCTCCTACGAATTCCCAGTCTACAAGGTTCTTGGAGCGACGGCAGAAGAAATGACCGTGCTTGTTGCTGTTGCGAATGTCCTTTTGATGCTCGTTACCATAACTGGCATCGGTCTGATACATATAATAGTAACCATCAGCCGCTTTCACAACCGAAGGGTCGTGCACATTGGCAAGATTCCATTTGCTACGCTGTGTCCAAGCAGATATGGACGCATAATCATCTGCATATGTTGGGCACTTGTAGTTTGCCAGGTCGGCATCAGTAGGATTGCTGGATGGTGTATCAGGATTCGTAGGTGTCGTTGGTGTGGTAGGAGTGGTTGGATCATCAGGATCGTCGCTG
Organism: Candidatus Segatella violae; assembly: GCA_002440225.1. Classification (GTDB taxonomy): domain Bacteria; phylum Bacteroidota; class Bacteroidia; order Bacteroidales; family Bacteroidaceae; genus Prevotella; species Prevotella violae. The sequence goes on along the minus strand of DJSH01000027.1, from coordinate 11,986 downwards.
CTACTACTGCAACCTACAGCCAGAGTGCAAGCCAGCAAGAATGCTAAAGTATGAAGTTTCTTCATTGTTTCTCTTCGTTTAGTTAGTTTTTATATACCTTGTTAGTTTCTTTCTAAAAAAGGCAGGTCTATGGAAGCCTGTTCACATAAAGACCTGCCTTTAAAATTATAGTTTAGTCAAAGATTTCTCTTCGGGATTATCTGCGGTGAGCACGTGTGTAGTGCTTGCGGGCAGAAGATGCACCAAACTTCAAGTGAGAAGCATCAACGGTGAACGCTACATTCAAGTCGCTTGGATCCACTGTGTTGATACCGAGATAGCTCTGGTTCGTTACAGTGCCGTCTGTACCTGTTACGATAGCCTGGATGTCGGCTGTTCCATTGTTGCAGTTGGTTACATAGAGTTTTACCTTGGCACCGTTCATAGCAGCAAGCCATGAAGCCCAGTCGCTATAAGCAACAAGCTGTGTTCCGACAGGAGTACAAGCTGCATAGCCAGCACCCCAGCCATAGTTGTCTGAACGAACTACAGCATATTCTGCTGCGTCAGCCTTGCGAAGGATAACCACGTAGTTGTTCCAGTTACCTGCCAAGCTAGAGTAGTTGGTGAAATTAAACTCGTAAGTCTCACCAGCAGGAACCTTCATATTCTCAGTGAATACAGACCACCAAGCGGTAGAGCAATCCTCGGCACCAAGAGAAGCTGGGCTAGGAGTTACAGCCTTGACAGAAGACTCTGCCACATTCACCTCAACAGTAGTCTTGCGACCATTCTCGGTTGTGATGGTAACCTCATGTTTACCTGGAGTTGCAGGAACCTTAGAGAATGTCAACTTAGAGTTGTCAACAACAGAAGGCTCACCTTCGGTATATGTTGCGGTAACAACCATACCAGTTGGATCGAAAGCCAAAGTATGGTCTACGCCATCCAATGCTGCTGAATTGTAATAGTAGTAAGTTGTACGTGTAGGTGCCTGAGTAACCTTGATGCTCTTGATGCCAGATACCACCTTGAACTTACCATAAGCTACGATAGGAGTAGAAGCATTCTCACCCTTGAACGTCTTATTGTAGATGACAGTGAGTGTCTTCTCGCCAACCTCGTTCATATCATTGATGGCAGAGAAATAGAGCTGGTCTGCTGGGATAACCTTGGTTACGCCCTCCTCATAAGTTACGGTAGCCGAAACGCCAGCCATAGCATCCTCAAGTTTAGTACCCTTGTCTACCTCCTCTGGCACATTGTTCAATACCATAGATACAGGTGCCTTATCCTTGGCAGAAGTATATCCACCAATAGGCTCGATGTTGCTCTGGAGGAAGTCGATGTAAGAACCCTCAGGAACCAAGAAACAACGAATCTTGGTATCGCTGGCATCCGCATTGAGGTTGCCAATCTTATATGGCTGAGTATAGGTCTTGGTAACTGTACCATTGGTTATCTTAACCAAGAATGTATCTACCTTGGAACGATCTACAGTCAATGTCACTTTACCACCAAGTTTCTGCAAGCCTGCATCTTTGTTATCAACAGGGCTCATAATCTGATTACTCTCCGAGAACTTGAATGGAAGATAGTAATTAAAATTATCACCTGTCTTTGTACTCCACTGAGAGTTAAAAGAGGTTGAGTCACCTGTGCAATCGAAACGAATCACACCATACTCCTTGTAGTCAGTACTTCCACGATCTGCATCGTTTGTAATACATACGCCAAAGTTTTTATAATAAGTATTGTCGTTTGGATTGATGTTCAAGTTGAACACTGCATTCCACTTCTGGTTGTCATCCACTTGATAATACTTTGAGAATGCTGTCCAAAAGCCTGAGCTAAAGTCAGTACTACCGATGGTATAAACATCCTCGTTCATACCCACGAGCACTTCCTCGCCTGTATTCTTAGACTTTTCGATTGAGTCAATCTTTTCAGAGAGCCAATCAGGAGAGTTGACGCTAAACAAGTCACTTCCCTCACATCCTGTCATCGCTGTCAACGCCATGGCTGCCACACAGAAGACTGATGCTAATTTATTTAGGTGTTTCATATTATTTCCAATATTTATTAAATATGTGTAATGTTCTTAGGTTATCCCATGGAGTTGGAGACCAGCTCCATGGGATAAGGAATACGATTACTTGCTCAAGTTCACAACTGGGTGAACAGTCCAACCTCTCCCGAAGAAATCGGTTGAGTTGTCGGTGTTGTAGTTGGCAGAGTTACCTTTCAAGTTAGGGTTGTCATTCAACAATGTCTGATAGATAGGCAAGAATTCATGACCTGCTACGTATGTATCATAAGAGCATTTCAACTGTGGGTCAGTACCTACCTGAGAGTAACTAACTGGCTCCTTAATCTTATATGGAGAGATACGGAATGTTGCATGCTCCTTCAACTGAGCCATACGGTCACTGTCATAGAAGAATCCCCAACGAATCAAGTCCAATCCACGACCATTCTCACAACCAAACTCCTTTGGACGCTCCACATTAGCAATCTGTTCAAAGAGTTTATCCTTATTTCCTGCGAAATCAGAGAGTTGTAAATCTTTTAAGTTAGCACGCTCACGTACCTGATTAATCCAATCGATAGCCTGCTGTGTAGGACCATTCACCTCATTTTCACACTCAGCGGCACGAAGTAATACGTCAGAGTAACGCATCATGCGGAGGTTGATACCACATTTAAGACCAGTTGCCACCTTATCATAGAGATTGGTACGCATATTAGTCCACTTGGCAATAGGCAGACCGCCATTATCGTTGTTTGTAGGAACAGTATCTGTCGCTGTCATCTGAGTAGTATAAGCTACGTTACCATTCTCAAAGCCTTCCCAATCTGTCTCGTATGTACCAATTGTCCAGTAGAGACGTGGATCAAGCTTGCCGCCCGTAGTACGCTCTTGTTTAAACAGCTGATAAAGCCAAGGTGAAGCAGACAGGTCTGCCCAACCGCCGTAACGACCAGGGCAATAGTTAGACTCGACAGCATGTCCCTGAGAAGCGTTAGGGCTCACATTGACAGGAGTCCACTCATCCACGGTTCCCTGAGAACCATAATCCAAGAACTGAACCTCGAAGAGACTCTCATCATTGTTTTCATACTGAGAGCCCTCACGGAAATTGTCTCCATAGTTTGCCATTAGCTTATACTGACCATATTTCTGTCCACCTATGATGTCTTTGAGAACCTCCAAAGCTTCGCTATACTTGTGGCGCAACATCAAGGTACGTGCATAGTATCCAGCAGCAGCACCGCAAGTAGCTCGTCCCTTGGCCCACTCACCACCAGCTTGGCGATTAGGAAGCAATGTCATAGCCTCTTTCAAGTCTGTCTCTACTTGGTCGAGCACCTCATCAAAGGTGTTGTTAGCTCCATACAGACCATCCAAAGAAGAATAAGTAGAATAGTCTGTAATCAATGGCACCTCTTTATAATAGCCTACCAAGTTGTAATAAGAGAAAGCACGGAGGAAGAGTGCCTGTCCCTTGATACGTTTCATAGCCTCACTGAGTTGAGAGTCTTCCCCTGTTGTACGAGAGAGAATAAAATTACATACATTGATGCAATAGTAAGACTCACGCCATGGCCACATAGAGATTTCGTCTGTGGCAGGATCGTCCATATCGTCGAATGGCAGATACCACACCTGTGAAGAGTTCCACACTTCATCACCACGTACAGCATCTAGTGTATAACCAACACGTGCCATAGAACCCTCCATACGTATATCATGGTAAGCAGCAATGACACACTCTTCCAAGTCATCGGCATTGAAACCGAAGGTACCAGTGGTCTGCTGGTTAGGGTTTACCAGTTCCAGTTTGTCTTCGCACGAAGTCATAGTCAATGCACCAAGACCGAGGAACAGAGCTAATGATAATTTATTTAGTTTCATATCAAATGTTCTTTAAATAATAATGAATCTTATAATCCTTATTCTCACTATTAGAATGTGAAATGGAGACCACACATGAATGTGCGTGGAGTTGGGAATGAGCAGAAGTTGTAACCTGGGGTGAATGTACCACCAGCATAGTCTACGTTATATCCCTTGTAACCTGTGAAGGTGTAGAGGTTCTGTGCTGATACATAGAGACGTACACCGCTCACATAGCCACCAAACCACTTGTCTGGGAAGTTGTAGCCCAACTCTACGTTGGCAATCTTCCAGTAAGCTGCATTCTGAATCTTGCGAGAGCTAAAGAGGTCATTCCATGCCAAGGTTGCATTGTTGGCATAGTAGGTACGTGGCACGCTTGAGATGTAAGTGCCATCATCGGCGAAACGGTTGGCATCGCCCATGGCTACATCCTTGTTGCCTGGTCCATAGCAAGAGTTCAAACTATTATAAATATCATCTGATACATGGTAGTTGAGTACACCGTATGTAGAGATGCTCAAGTCGAAGTTCTTATACTCCATGTGAGCACTCAAACCAAAGTTCACCTTTGGAAGGCCACTGCCCAATACGGTCTGGTCGTATGTATCGATTACACCATCAGGCACGCCATCTGGACCAGAAATATCCTTGTAGAGACAGTCACCTACATTGGCGCCCTGCTGGGTAGCGTGGTTGTCGAGTTGATCCTGAGTACGAGCAATACCCTCGTAAACCCATCCATAGAACTGACCTACCTCCTGACCTACGTATGTAGCGTAAGCACCTGTAATGTAAGAATCGGTACCAAAACCAAGAGAAGTTACCTTGTTCTTCAAGGTGCTCAAATTGGCACTGATGTCATACTTGAATGCATGGTCACGATTGCGATATGTAGCAGAGAACTCGAAACCGCTGTTCTCCATAGAGGCTGCGTTCATGGTAACGGTAGTGTTAGCCACACCCGTCTGTCCAGGAACAGGCACTCCATAAAGCAAGTCCTCAGACTTGTTCTTGTACCACTCGGCAGTAAACTCCAAACGATTGTTGAACATCGCCAAATCAATACCCACGTTGGTTGTCTTCTTCTTTTCCCAAGCGATATTGTTGTTGACGTATGTCGCAATCTTGGAACCTGTAACCTTATCATTACCAAAGCTATAAGTCATGTTGTTACGATCCATTGTCGCCATATACTGATACTCACCGATGTTCTCGTTACCGAGTTCACCATAGCTGGCACGTACCTTGAACATATTAACGATATCGCGACTGATTGGGAAGAACTTTTCCTTATCGAAACGCCAACCCAAAGATACAGAAGGGAAGGTTGCCCAACGGATGTTCTTGGTCAAACGAGAGCTACCATCACGACGTACGACTGCAGAAACCAAGTACTTCTCATCATAATTGTAGTTCAAACGTCCTACGTAAGATGCCAAGGCATGCTTATACTCGTATGAAGAAGAATAGGTATCTTTTGCATTCTGAAGCTGAAGGAAATATGGTTCTGGGAAATTAACACCCCATCCAGTTAAGAGGTTTGTGTTCTCTTCCTCGTATGTCATACCTGCGAGCAAATCGATGTTATGCTTGCCGATGCTACCATTATATTTCAAGGTGTTCTCAACCAAGGCATCGCTGTAGTTGCGAGACCCCTTGGTCAAAGTTTCATTCTCCTTGGCGAGGTATACACGGTTGCTCTGAATCCATGAAGGAATCCAAGTCTTGTCCTTAGCCTCAGTCTTGCTATAAGAGAGGTTGATATTATAGTGGAGACCGTGGTTTTTGCTCTTGATGCCTACCATCTTTAAGAGGTCTACATCGGCAGAAGCTGTACCTACGAAACGATCTACCAAAGTGTTGCGCTGCAAGAGATTGTTCACCAACAATGGGTTGGATGCAGAAATATCACCATGGATGCCATCATAATACACGCCATAGCCGTAAGCATCATAACGATAACCATTGGCTGCACCTACTTTATCATCGAGTACCCATGTAGAGTTGTCGTATGCCTTGATGGTAGGCTGCATCAAGAGTGTACCACGAAGCACGTTGGTAACAGAACCATAAAGACCCTGTACATACTCTGATGCATTGGAAAGGCCCATGTTGTCCTGGTTGGAGTGAGAGTAAACAAAACTGGTACGGAACTTGATGAACTTGGTGTCCATGGTGTTGTTCACACGAGCTGTATAACGCTCGTAGTTAGGACCAGCACCTTCCAAGGTTCCCTTCTGGTTGAAATAGTCGAGAGATACATTATAGGTACTGTTAGCACTACCACCGCTGAGAGCTACGTTGTGGTTCTGGCGGATACCAGTCTTGAACACTTCCTTGAACCAATCGGTATTGGTGTTGTCCATGAAATGATACTTGCCATCCTCACCGAGACTGTAACCACCAGCCAAAGGAGAATTTGAGTTGGCACAAGCCTGACCGAGATAGTTGCTATATTGGTCGGCATCCATCACGTCGTATACGCCACTTGGGATGACATCGGCACCGAAGTAACCAGAATAGTTCACCTTCAAAGGCTGGTCTTTCTTACCATTCTTAGTTGTGATGATAACGACACCATTCGCAGCACGAGAACCGTAGATGGCACCCGCAGAAGCATCCTTCAAGATTTGGATGGTCTCGATGTCGTTAGGAGAGAAGTCACGGATTGTGGTACCCATTGGCACACCATCTATGACATAGAGAGGAGCTGTGCTACCGAATGAACCGATACCACGGATTCTCACACTAGGGTCGGCACCAGGCTGACCATCTGATGTAATCTGCACACCGGCAACCTTACCTTCGAGCATGGTTGAGATGTTAGAGTTGGATACTTTCTTCATCTCCTCTGCATTCACGATGGCTACAGAACCTGTCAAGTCAGCCTTCTTCTGTGTACCATAACCTACCACGACTACTTGGTCGAGCAGATGGTCATTGGAAGACATCTCGATCTTGTCGAGAATGGCACGTCCACGCACTGCAATCTCGCGCTCCTTGAATCCAAGGTAGCTTACAGTAAGAGTTGAGTTAGCTTTCACCTTGATTTCGAAGTTACCATCAAGGTCTGTCACCGCACCAGTCTTACCATCCTTGGTCTTGACAGTGGCGCCAATCAGAGGTTCGCCCTGATCGTCAACAACCTGTCCCTTGACGGTGATGACTTGATCCTGTGCTACAGCGGCCAAAGTTGGCATTGGGGCTACGAATGCAGCACCGCCAACAGCACTCAGGCTTAACATCATTGAGAATAATTGTTTCCTCATTGCTTATTAATTTTTAGGTTTATATTTATTGTTTATTCAATTCGTTGTTTATGGTAATTAGGTTGAGAAAGCCAAGAGACTTGACCTACATCAATCAATTTTTCGGTGGCAAAAGTACAATTAATAGCAAAATAGTAGGTGGACAAACACAAATATAAGGTGGACAAACTGCATAAAAGGTGGATTTTTGGCGCTTATGCGCACTTATCCACCTTTTGTGCTCCCACACAGAGAAGACAACCTTACATGTAGCAAAAATAAATAACAAGGCTAATCATCATCTATGGTATCTTTGTATTGAGATGGTGAGACCCCATATTGCTTAGTGAAGCAACGGGTGAAATACTTAGGGTCATTGAAGCCCACACGGTAGGCTATCTCGGTGATGTTGCGGTTGGCAACATTGTTCATCATCATCTTACGGGCGATGTCGAGACGATAGTTGCGGATGAACTGGGCGGTAGGAAGTCCCGTCTCGGCATTCAGCTTCTTACTCAGGAGGCTGCGGTTCAGGTGCATCGCCTCGGCTAGTTCCTGTACGCCAAACTCAGAGTTGTCGAAATTCTTTTCCATCACGTCCATCACATCCTGCATGAATGGGTGGACATTCTCCTCCACTTCCTTCTTGTCTGCCTCAAGGGTCTTCTTCTGACTCTCTTGATAACGCTGTTGGTTGGCTAGGATGTTTTGGATGCGGCTCTGCAACTTGCCTGGCTCATCACTTTCCTTCAGGGCTGCCTCGATAGGACGATAGAGTGCCTCCACCTCTCGCTCACGCATCACCTTGATCTTGTGCATGTAGGCATACTGCACCAGTGCCACTATACCTATTATAATAAGGGTGACAAACCACCAACTCTTCCAGAAATAAGGGGTGATGCTGACAGCTATGGAGATGACCTGCTCCTTGTCAGAGTCGATGGAAGGTGCATACTTCACCTCAAACTCATAGTTGCCGGCTGGCAAGGTGGAATATCTCACGCTGTGCTGACCCGGCTTGAGCTGCACCCAGTCGTTCTCATATCCTTTCATGCGATAGAGATACACACCTTGGGTCTCGCTGCCATAGTTGAGGGCGGAGAAATAGAGGGTGAACGACTTGTCGCTCTCATGGATGCGTATCTTCTTGGCGATGCTCACATCCTCGTCAAGATAGTCGCTGCCAGCAAAGACAGGGTCGTTGTCAACCAACAATTCCGTGAATCGTAATCCGCCCGTAGTATGAGACATGCGGTTCACTCCCGTAACAGCCATCATTCCTTGGTCTGTGCCCAGGAATATCTCGCCCTTGGCATTGCGAATGGCTGCATTGAAATAGAATTGCGAACTGATGAGTCCATCCTCCTTGGAGAAACTGCTGAAGGTCTCCGTCTTCGGATTGAAGATGGAGAGTCCGTTGGCGGTGGCTATCCAAAGCATACCGCTGTTGTCTTCCACAATACCCAACACGGTATTGTTGGCGAGTCCGTCATTGGTGGTGAACGACTTGACATGCGGCTTGCCATCCTTGTCGTAATTGTAGCAATACATACCGTAGCCATTGCTACCCAACCATATCTTGCCATCCTTGGCTTGGCAGAAAGACAATATCTTGTCGATGACGCCGCTCTTCGGGTCATCCAACTTATACTGATGATATTTCACCATAAAGGCTCCCCTATGATGACGGCGCGACTTGAGGTTGATTTCTACCATACCCTGCACACAGCCCATCAAGAGTCTGCCATCCTTGGTGACAAGACTACCGATGCAGCCTCGCACATTCATGCAACCATCGAAAGGCTCAATGAGTTGTTGGTGCTTTGAATCGTAGAAGAAAAGGCCATCGTTGGTGCCGAGCCACATACCATCATTGACGGGGTCGTAAGCCAACGCTCCCACAAACATCAGCAAGCGCTGGTGCTTGGCATCCACCGAGAGAGGCACTATCTTGCCTGGCTCTTTCAAGCTCATCACACCGATTCCATCCCCCCAGGTTCCTATCCAAAGGTTTCCTCGGCTATCGGCAGTAAGCGTAGATACACTGTTGTGGGGCAAACTAGAGTTGGCTGTCGTATAATGAACGAAGCTTTTAGAATGGGGGGGTAAGAAGTTAAGACCACCTTCCACCACGCCGACCCACAGTCCTCCATCAGGCGCTGCATACATCGCATTCACTGCATTGTGAGCCAAACTGCCAGAATTGGCAGGATCATTTTGATAGAACTGGAGTTGCAGGAGGCGAGGTGCCAACTTGATGACACCACCCGTCTCAGTGCCTACCCATATCTGTCCATCTTTCGAGAACAAGCTGTTCACGAAGTTGCTGCTCAATGGGTTCACGATGCTGTTACAATTCCAATGCTCAATGCTGCCTGTAGCGTCGTCGATAATATCGACACCACAAAGAGTACCCACCAAAAGTTTGTTGTCGGGAGATACAGCGAGGCTCGTCACCACCTCGTGCTGGAGGGAATGGTCGTCTGCCGTACAATGGAATTGCTGCTTGGCACTGTTGAACAAACCTCGGTTGGTGGCTAGCCATATCTTGCCATGATAAGAGATGATGGCACCCGCATAGCGATAGTCGAGCGGAGCGAACATCTTGCTGATGTCCTTTGCCACCAACTTGTTGTTCTTGACCGAGAATTCGCTTACCTTGCCATCATTACACATCACCACCGTACCTCGCTGATAGACATCACAGAGTCCGAGGTCAGGGGCATTGAAAGGATAATCGATGGAGAGGACGCTGTTCACCTCTCCCTTTTCATTGAACCCGAAACGAGTGAGGATATTGATGGACACCATCCATATATTGCCCTTTGCATCGCAATACATTCGGGTGCAAAGGTTCTTGAGTGCTTTATTGAGTTGTGCTTCCACCTGTTTGTTCTCACAAGGTGGAACGATAGGTTGCATGGTATTGAGGTCGAGTACCTGCGGTCCTTCCTCAAAGGCAATCCAGAGGCGCTTGAAATGGTCTTCATAGACATTGCGACAACTGTTGCTTCTGAGGCTGATGCCATTGGATCCCAACCCAAAGCTCACGAAATTGAAGCCATCGTAGCGCACCAATCCGCCTCCATGGGTACTAATCCAAACAAAGCCATAGGAGTCTTGGAAAATATCGTCAGCGAAGTTATTAGGCATTCCTGCCGCCATATTGAGGTAGCTTACGTTATAGCGACTAGGGGTACCGCCTTGTGCATAAACGCCCAAGGTAATGAGAAATGTGCTTATTATGGTGAGAATGTATCTAATCACTAATGATTATTCTTCTTGTTGATGTTTATCTTCCCATTTTGAATAGATTACAGAACCAATAGTAATCAAAGCTAAAAATATATACATTCCCAATAATCCCTTACTCATATTACTAATTACGTTTCTGTTTTCTATCTTCCAATTTGACGTAAACAAAAGAGCCTATAGCTATTAAAGCTAAAAATATATACATTCCTAATAATCCGTAATCCATAATTATTTTCCTTTCTTTTTATTATCTTCTTTTCCTCGTTTTACAAGATACAGTCCCATACCGAACAATAGTGCCGCTAAAAAAATTGCGCCAACCAATGTCCAGACAGAGTCATCTTCCTTGCCAAACATCCTAACTAAAACGTATGCTGTTATGATATACTTTGATATATCCAGCATCCATTTACCTAACTCTTCTATCATTTTTATTAAGTTATTAAACTTCTGCTTGCAAAAATACGAAGAATATTTGAAACAAAAGAATTTTTAGAAAGAAAAAGCGTTCCTAGAAGTGTAAAACTACATTTCTAGGAACGCTTTTATATGAAAGTACTTTCATCGGGCAACGTAAGTACTTGCGTTAGCCATCGTAAGTACTTTCATCAGCTATCGAAGCCTATTGCATTTTAGAATTCAAGTATCATCGCCTGGCGTGGACGGAGTTTCACGTTCTTGTTGATAAGAACGGATCTGCCATTCATTACATCGGTAGCCTTCTCTGCCTTGCCGATAATCTCGGCGTAGCGAGCTACATTCAGTTCGTTTGCCTCGTTCTTACCATTGATGATGGTCATCACGCTCTTGCCCTTGTACTGGCGAGCGACAACATACACACCCTTCTGGGTGCAGAACTGGGTCTGCTTGCCCTTGGTAATGACCTCATTGCCCTGGCGCCAGTGCAAGAGACGGCTCACCCAATTGAACATCTGGTTCTCTGCCTGGGTTCTACCCTCGGCGGTAAAGGCATTATGCTTGTCGCCAGCCCATCCACCAGGGAAATCCTTGCGCACATTGCCATCGGTCACGCTCTTGGTTCCGTTCATCAGCACCTCGGTGCCATAGTAGAGCTGTGGAGTGCGGTTGATGGTGAGCAAGAGGGCGAGCGCCTGCTTCAATGCCAAGGTGTCCTTGCCTTCTCCCAAGAATCGGTCGGTGTCATGGTTCTCGATGAAAGCCATCACGCTCTTTGGATTTGGATAGAGATAATCGTAGCAGAGCACGTTGTAGATGCGGTTCATGCCGTTCCACCAATCATCGGTCTCCTCATTCTTGGCACTATTGATGCGGTCGTAGAAAGCGAAGTCCATCACGGTAGGCAGATAGCTGTTCTTTTCGGAGAGTTTGCTATCCTTCTGCCAAGCGGCGGTATAGGCTGGCTCGGTAACCCAAGTCTCGCCCACGGTGTTGAAGTGAGGATATTCCTCGCCGAGCACTTTCATCCAGTGCGCCATCGCATCACGGTCGGCGTATGGGTAGGTGTCCATGCGGATGCCATCGATGCCCACGGTCTCAATCCACCACTCGCTGTTCTGAATCAAGTACTTGATGACGTGAGGGTTGCGCTGGTTGAGGTCTGGCATGCTTGGCACAAACCATC
>DJSH01000068.1 GCA_002440225.1 Candidatus Segatella violae | reverse complement strand
TCATATTGTTGCGGATTTTAGGCTATCTATAAAGGTAGAGATGTGGCGGCTTATTTCGGAGTTCATCAGGTCATCAAGGCAGGCGAGTTTATCACGCCATCTGATTTGGTGGAAAGCGAACTGGACTTTGAGGATATTGATGCTCCATTTGTGGAGGATGAACGACCTAATTTAGATGCGCAAACCAAAGATATGCTTGTGGCTTATCAGCAGAATCCTACCGATGAGAACAAGAATGCGCTGATGGAACAGATGGGGGTGAAGTATGACAAGGTGGTGGCTCGCAAGAAGGCAAAGTTGCGTGAGCTTGAGCGTGAGGCGAAGACTCCAGACTTGGTAGCAGAGATGCAAGGCATCGTAGATGAGATGGTGGAAAATCGTGACATTCGATTGGAACAACAGTTCTGGCGCTTGGTTGATCCTCGTACAGATGACAATCCTAACGACCAATGGCTCGTGTTGAGAGGCTCTTCTGCTCAGAATGCGTATGTCGCTTATGCCCCTGTTACCAATAAGGAATATGCGATGTATAAGACTGATTTCACTTATCCCGCCGGTCAGGACAATTATCCTGTGGTAAATGTCTCTTATGATGATGCTGTGGCTTACTGCGAATGGTTGGGTAGCAAGGATGCCAAGCATGGCTATCGTTTGCCTACCGAGGAGGAGTGGATTCTTGCCGCTGGTCACATGCCAAAGGACGTAAAGATGAATAGCGATCATGTGGAGAAAGGACTGACGGCTGTGGATGCTTACGCCGAGACTACTGGCGCTTGTGGGGGCATCGACTTTTGGGGAAATAGCTGGGAGTGGACCTCTACGCAGAATGCTATAGGGCAATATATTGTGAAGGGAGGCAGCTGGGATTCAAGTCGTGATGCTTGCCGCAGTGAATATTCTGACGATGCTCGTGATGAAGCTGGTAAGTATGCGAATGTGGGTTTCAGAGTAGTGAGAGTTGACAAGTAAAAGATGATAGATGTTAAGAATCATAAGCAATATAGAGTAAAATAGAAGAAATTACTTTCTATCAAATGTATGCGAATAGCGTAAAAAAGCAAACGGTTGGTGTGTGTGAACATATCAACCGTTTTTTTCTTTTAACCGTTTTCCTTTTCTTCCCAAGCCAAAATCAGGGCGATGACTCCCGAATAGCTCTTTCTGCCCTCTGCCACATGGTTGCCCCTCAGGTAGAGGTCGAAGATGAACTCTTGGGCATCGTCGAGCGCCTTGCATCGCTTGTCGAGCCAATACTTGCGGTCGCTTCTCGCCAATTGGATAATCTCGGGGCGGATGTGCTTCAGATATTTCTCGCCTTCTTTCTCGCCGAGAATGTCGAAGACATTGTTGAGCATGTGGAAGAAGATGTGGTAATAGCCACTGAACTTCACTGCTTTATTCGAGGATGAGGTGCAGACGATGTAACTATAGAAATTCGCTTCTCCCTCGTTGCCTACTCCCAGGAAGTGGGCGAACTCATGGGCGTAAGTGGCGGGATAGTCGTGTGGACGAATATCTCCGTTCAGGGTGAATTCGCAGAAAAAAGGTCCCATGCTGCCTGTTACTCCAGCCATCGAACTGAATCGGGAGAACACCATCGTCTTGACATGGGGATGATCGTTGAAGGGAGCATTGATGCCGATTCCTTTGTCGATGTGTTGATAACCATAGAGTATAGCTTTCTCTGTGTATTCTTCACTCTCCACTCTTCGTTCTTCACTATAATAGTTGAGGCTGTCGGCATAACGATAAGCGAACGCTTTGAATTTTGCTTCCGATACCTCGGCTGGTTTCATGCCGATTCTTTGATAGATGTTGGGCTGGGAATAATTCAAGCCCCAAGCGAGATAGAACCAGACATATACCCATAATAGGTATTCGACAACTCTGCCCACTGCTGCTTTCTTTCTCTTCCATATTGGATAGATAATGCACCAGGCTATGCTGAGGGCGATGAAAATGTCGCCAATGGCGAATGGGAAGACTCCTGATATGGGGGAGAGAAGACTTCCGATGTGTGGGTATATATATAAGGTATAGAAATATCCCCACCCTGGAATCGTCCGAAACAGGGTGACGATGAGGAGGAGAGCGATGAGCATCCAGTGCCTCCACTTCAAGCTTTTGATGCGTGATATACAGATATTTGTCATATTTCTTGCACTTTTTCTATCTAGTGTGCAAAATTACAAAAGTTTTCTGAAATATTGACATCATCTATTATTTTTTTTCGTAAATTTGCCATTGAAAAAACAGAATAGATTATTAACTTAAAATATAGATAGGAGGTATTATTATGAAACAAACACTTGAAGCCTTCGAGGCAAAGAACCTTGAGTATGAGAACCTCTATAATGAGGACGACGAAAGAAGAGAATATAATTCAATCTGGTACAACTGAGGTTAATGGACAATGTTGGTTAGAAAAAGGTTGGATAAAGGATTGGATTATTTAGTATATAAATAAAAAGATTATAAGGATAATGAAAGGCTATGCCGCAGTTGGGGATTGTACAACCTAGGCATAGTCTTTTTTCGTGTGCCCATTTTAGGGGGATAGAACATGATTGTTATTTTTCAAAGTGTTGATAATCCTTGCTGTGCTTCCAGTCGCCTCCCCAGCGAAATCCCTTTGCCTTGAAAAGGCGGTAGCAGAGGTCGCCTTTCTTGATCATGTAGGCATGACTTTGGTTGCGGTCGAGATAAGGGCGGGCGGTGGATGGCTCCACCACTTCCTTTCCATTTCTTAGATGTTTGTGATAGGGATTGTAGAGCGTGTTGATGTCGATGGCAAGTCCCCTGCCGTGTTTCGAGACAGTATGGGTGTGCGAGATGAATCGGAAGTTGAAGCTAGAGGAATTGTTGTCTCTCATCGCTCGCTCGTCGTCGGCATCCCAATAGTCGATGAGTCGCATCCGCTCTATCGGATATTTGGCATCGTAGAGTTTGTGGAGGATGTCGAGCACATCGCTGGCTATCACCTTGTTCAATACCATTTCCCCAACGATGCTTCTGCCGTTCTTATCTACGTGCAGGCATCTGAGGTAGCGAAGTTCACTTCTGGGTACGGTGCAATTCTTCTTGTAGGTCTTTCCTTGCATCAATCGGAAGATGGTGTCGGGGATGGGGGAGATGGTGAAGAAATGGTTCTCTCCCAACTTCTTGATGGTTGGTTGTGGCACGATTTCTCCTGGTTTCTGGGCAAAACTTGGAACGCTACAGAACAGCGACGAGAGCATGATGAGCAGGAAGGCTATCGTCTTGGCTAGGCATCGGCTTACGGGGATGTAATGCGAGTCCTTGATTTCGCCGATGACGATGATACTGTGCAGGCTTCCGATGCAGTCGATGTTACCCAAGGTGTTGAGCATGAAGTCTTGGTAGTCCTTCATGTCGTGGGCATACACTTTGATCTGGAAGTCATAGTCGCCAGTGGTGTTGTAGCATTCGGTTATCTGGTCGATGTTTTGCACGGTGTCCATAAACTGCTGGATGAGGTCGTGGGTATGCTGCTTCAATCGAATGTTGCAGAGTACGATGACGTTGTGTCCCATCTTGTGATGATCCACGATGGCTCCATATCGCAGGATATAGCCCTCCCGCTCCAAGCGTTTCTGTCGCTCGAAGGTAGGGGATGGGGATAGGTGTACTCTTGCGGCAAGTTCCTTGACAGTGAGTCGGGAGTTTTGCTGCAACAACTTTAATATCTTGATGTCGATATCATCGAGTTTTTCTTCTGTTGTCATTGGTCTTTTCTTCTTGTCTTAAATGAATTTCTCAGAATAATATTCTGCTGAGAATGCTAAATCGCTGCAAAGATAGCATATTTTTCTGAATTACAAAGAATATTTGGCGGATAAAATTCTTCTTCTTACCTTTGCAACCGCAAATCCGGAATGCTATCGCCCTTATGATGGGGGCAATAAGAGAAATATAGGGTCATGTCTTCTGAAGATGGCATGATGTATCGTGTAACATTTATATAATTATAGGAGATTAGAAATATGAGCAATACTGGCAATACAAGCAATATCGCAAGAAATATTCATTTTGAGGCAGTGGGCAGTTATTTGCGCCCAGCGGAGTTGAAGGAGGCAAGGGTGAAATTCGCTGAGGGACAAATCTCGGCTACCGACCTTCGTGCCATCGAGGACAAATTGATAACCGATGTGGTGAAAAAACAGAAGGCGCATGGCTTGCACTTCATCACCGATGGTGAGTTCCGCCGCAGCTACTGGCATCTCGACTTCATGTGGGGATTCGGTGGTGTGGAGCACATCGAGTTGGAACATGGCTATCAGTTCCATGGAGAGGAGACCACCAAGGGCTCTTTGAAGTTGACCGGCAAGATAACCGGCGAGAACCATCCTTTCATCAAGGATTTCCTGTTCGTCAAGCAGTTTGAGGAGGAAGGCATCGAGGCAAAACAGACAGTTCCTGCTCCAGCGCAGTTCCTCGCCGAACTCTTCCGTGGCGACAATGCCAAGAACACTCGTGAGTTCTATCCTAACACGGAGAAACTCATCGAGGACATCGCTGCGGCTTATCGCACTTTCTTCCAGGAGATTTATGCAGCAGGTTGTCGCACCGTGCAGTTGGACGACTGTACTTGGGGCATGATAGTGGATAATGATTATTGGAAGGCAAAAGTGGGCACAGGCTTTGCCTTGGAGCAAGAAGCCTTGCAATATCTCAAGGTGAACAACCTCGCCATTGAAGGCAAGCCTGAGGGACTGACCATCAATACTCACGTTTGTCGTGGCAACTATCATTCTTGCTATGCAACCAAGGGCGCTTACGACCCAGTGGCTCCTTATCTCTTCGCCCATGAGAATGTGGATACTTTCTATCTGGAGTATGATGATGAGCGTTCGGGTAGTTTCGAACCATTGAAGTATGTGGCTGATGGCAAGAAGGTTGTGCTCGGATTGATTACCTCCAAGTCGCCAGTGTTGGAGGACAAGGCTACGGTCATCGCCCGCATCAAGGAGGCTGCTCAATATATTCCTTTGGAGCGTTTGAGTCTGAGTCCTCAATGTGGTTTCGCCTCTTGCGAGATTGGCAACAAGTTGACCGAGGCGGAACAGTGGGCTAAACTCGACTTGGTGCGTGAGATAGCCGAAGAGGTCTGGGGAGCGTAGATGCTATTGGAGTATGCGTATGAGTATCATGTAACAGATGGTTCCAGCGGCAAGCGACCACATGATACTCTTGCGCCAAGCATGGATGGCGATGGTGAAGCACACGGCGATGAGTTGGGCTATCGTATCGTTTGACAAGATGAAATGCCAATCGCTGATTCCGCTTGCTGCCGATGTGCCCAGCTTGATGAAGGAGATGTGGCGAAGGCAGTACATCAACAACAGGGCGAAAACCGAAGCTGGAAGTACCTTGCCCAGATACAGGATGTATTTGGGTGTAGGCTTTCCTGGTCGGAACACGATGAAGGGGATGAAGCGGGTGAGCATCGTTGCCACCACGCCGGCTGCCACCATGATGATTTGTTGAGTGATAGTCATTTGCTTTCTTTCTTAATTTTTGATTCTAACATTCCGAAAGTTCTCTATTTGGAGAACTTTTTCTTAGTATTCAACTTTCTCTAGTTTCTTTCTCGTCAGTGTGAGGAAGACGAGCATCACCACCATGCTTGGGATGATGAATCGGTCGGCACCGAAGATGATGAGGCACAATCCTGTGAGTATCAGTCCAGAGATGGAACTGGTGTGGTTTTTCTCCTTCAGCCAGTTGTCTGCGAAGATGGCAGTAAACATGGCGGTGAGTACGAAGTCGAGTCCACGGAGGTCGAAGGTGAGCAACGGTCCGATGAGTCCTCCCACAGTTGCACCTATTACCCAGTAGGTTTCGTCCAGCCAAGTAATCCAGAGCATATACCAGCCTCGGTCGATGCCTTTGGGTGGTTCTATCGAACTGTTGACGGCGAAGGTCTCGTCCGACATGCCGAAGATGAGAAAGAACTTTTTCCAGCCCAGTCCCTTGTACCGTTCCAGCATGGTGAGACCATAGAACAGGTGACGGGCGTTCACCATCAATACCATGAGGAAGGCTTGCAGCGGATGGAAGCTGCCCACCAGCATGTTGCCTAGCAGAAACTCGGCACTGCCGGCATAAACGGTGATGGCTAGGAGCATCGGGTATAGAAAGTTGAATCCCAGTTCGTGCATGTAGATGCCGTAGGTGAGTCCGAGAAAACCATAGCCAGCCATGATGGGAATGGAGGCACGGAAAGCTGGGGCTAAAGCCGTGCGAGCTCTAGATTCATGGCTGAGAGTTTGGGGGGCTTTCAACAGTCTTGCATGATGGGTGACTTTTTCTCTTATAGGGTTGCTCATTGTCTTTGCGTTTCTTGTTAAAATCGTTGTATCCTCTAATTGTCTAATTTGATGCAAAGGTACATACTTTTTTTGTAATTAGGGAGTGTTATAGATGAAAATACCCAAAAGATGGTATGGTTGAGTCTTGAAAAACGACTTGGTATCGACCGATAAGGAGAACAACCTTATATATTTGCGCTCACGCCCGTGCTCGTGCACGCTCTCGCTGGCGTGTGCATGTATAATATAATGTGGAGCGTATCATATTGCTCACGAATAGTTGCTGGTCTGTTAAAATACTGTTAAAATACTAACTTTTCGCTCGAAATATTTGGCGGTTTCGGAAATAGTTAGTACTTTTGCACTCGCTTTTGAGAAATACGGTTTCTCTAAGCGACTAAAGAAAGAGTTCTTTGAAAGATTTTACATAAACAGACAAGTAGTACAAGAAGCGGTCAACTGCTTAGAAATAAGAAAGTTGGCTGGGTAAAAGAAACGAACCGT
>DJSH01000034.1 GCA_002440225.1 Candidatus Segatella violae | reverse complement strand
GTAGCCGCCTCCTTTCAATCAAAAGCCTCAGATTTTGAAAGATTTCTGAGGCTTTTTTTATTTGTTCTACGAACTAAAACGGATTTACGGATTTTATATCTCATCTTGCGTAATTATTATGTCTTTGGGAAGTTTGACCTCTTTTACTTACATCAAGTAGTTTTGTTATAAAGTGTTTAATAATTAAAAATATAGCTGATAATCAATAGATTACTTGCATATCCCGATTTTTTTTTGTATCTTTGCAAACGATAAGAATAAGGATACCAGTATCTTGTGCTTTTTTTGTGTGAGAAGGTATCCGTTAAGGTATCTAACGGGACTGAGATGAGCAGCCTTTCTTTTTCTCACAAGTTGCCATCGCGAAATCTCTGATGTTGTAGTTCAGCTTTTCAGGTTCCATAAAACAAATAATATGAAGAGAATAGCAATGATCTTGGTCGGCATCTTGATGTTGACCGTAAACGTATGTACAGCGTCGGCTGCTACAGATTCAAATGGAAATGGTTCCTCTACTAATAATGAGTTTGATTGGGATCCAGTGATGGAGGCGATAATTCAGGTAGAGAGTCAGGGTAACCCTAAGGCAAAAAGTGGTAACTCTGTAGGAGTAATGCAGATTACTCCAATTTTGGTGACAGAATGTAACAACATCTTGAAGAAGAAGAAAAGCAAGAAGCGTTACACGTTGGCAGATAGATTCAGTATCTCCAAATCGAAGGAGATGTTTCTGCTGATGCAATCAGTTCACAATCCTCTTAATAGTATCGAACAAGCGATACGTTCATGGAATGGTGGTAATCATTATAGTGTGAAACGTACCCAACGCTATTTTGAGAAAGTTATGAAGCTTTTGAAAAAGTAATTCATTTTATAGAGTCCGATTTCTCTTTTATAGAGCAATCGGACTTGTTTTTTACCCAGGATTTTCCCTCTTCTCTACATTTTGTTACTTATATACTTAAAAACCGTTAAATTTAGGCAACTTTTTGACAATATGTTTGGTCCTTAGCAAAAAAAGTAGTACCTTTGCACTCGCAATTCAGAAATGGGTTGGTTACATCGCGGCGTGGAGCAGTTGGTAGCTCGCCAGGCTCATAACCTGGAGGTCGCACGTTCGAGTCCTGCCGCCGCAACTAGTATCGGGTAAGAAGTTGGAATACAACATCTTATCCGTTTTTTTATGTTCTTAATTTGTTTATTTAACATTAAATATTTGCTTATCTCGAATGATTTCACTACTTTTGCACACAAATTATTTAATGTGCAATCAATTAACTAAGGAAGGATTTCGGTATGTCAATATCCAAAACTAGACAGAAACTTGTCGATGTTGCTAGGCAACTTTTCGCAAAGAACGGTATTGCTAATACCACAATGAATGATATCGCTGTGGCATCTGGCAAAGGACGTCGTACGCTTTATACCTATTTCAGTAGGAAGGAGGACGTCTACTATGCAGTCATAGAATCAGAGTTGGATAGACTTTCTGAAAAGTTGGATGAAGTTGCTAGTTGCAAGATGCGTCCTCAAGATAAAATTATAGAGCTTATTTACACTCATTTAAGCATGATTAAGGAAACTGTAGTGCGCAATGGTAATTTGCGTGCAGAGTTCTTCCGCAATATTTGGATGGTTGAAAAAGCACGTAAAAACTTTGATGAGGATGAGATTGAAATCTTTAGAAAAGTTTATGCTGAAGGCAAGGAGAATGGAGAGTTTGATATTGATAACATAGACTTGGTTGCCGATATTACGCATTATTGTATCAAAGGTTTGGAAGTGCCTTTTATCTATGGCCGTTTAGGTCATGGCTTGAACGTTGAGTCTAGTAGGCCTTTGGTGGCCAAGGTAGTATATGGTGCTTTGGGTAAATCGGGTGTTAAATTGTAATTTATTGAAAATTAATTAAATATAAAGAAAATGGGATTATTAACAGGTAAGACTGCCCTTATTACAGGTGCAGCACGCGGCATCGGTAAGGCTGTCGCTATGAAATTTGCTTCTGAGGGTGCTAACATTGCATTCACAGATCTCGTACTCAACGATGATATGGCTGCAGGCTTGGAGGCTACTCGCAAGGAGATTGAGGCTCTTGGCGTAACATGCCGTGCTTATGCTGGTAACGCTGCTGATTTCGAGGAGACTCAGAAAACTGTTAAGCAGATTCAGGCTGATTTTGGTTCTATCGATATCCTCGTTAACAACGCAGGTATCACTAAGGATGGTTTGATGCTCCGCATGAGCGAGGCTCAGTGGGATGCTGTGTTGAACGTAAACTTGAAGTCTGCCTTCAACTTCATCCACGCTTGCTCTGCAGTGATGCTTCGTCAGCGCAGTGGTTCTATTATCAATATGGCTTCTGTAGTAGGTGTTCATGGTAACGCTGGACAGTGCAACTATGCAGCTTCCAAGGCTGGTATGATTGCTCTCGCTAAGTCTATCGCCCAGGAGTTGGGTCCTAAGGGTGTACGTGCCAACGCCGTAGCTCCTGGTTTCATAGAGACAGCTATGACAGCTCAGTTGCCAGAGGAAATCCGCAAGGACTGGATGAAGAAGATTCCTTTGCGTCGTGGTGGTCAGGTAGAAGACATCGCCAACGTATGTCTCTTCCTCGCATCTGACTTGTCTAGCTATGTAAGCGGTCAGGTTATCCAGATCGACGGTGGTATGAACATGTAATCTAGCGCAATCGTTTTTCAAGACAAAAACAAATGCAGGTAGTTTACGAAGACAACCATATAATCATAGTCTCTAAGAGAAGTGGTGAAATCGTGCAAGGCGACAAAACTGGCGACGAACCCCTCTCGGAGACTGTGAAACAGTATATCAAGGAGAAGTATCATAAACCGGGAAATGTTTTCTTGGGCGTGGTACATCGCCTTGATAGACCGGTTTCTGGATTAGTGGTCTTTGCCAAGACCTCCAAGGCCTTGAGCAGACTGAACAATATGTTTCGCGACGGCGAGGTGCATAAAACCTATTGGGCTATCGTGAAAAACATGCCAAGGGATACTGAGGCTACACTCACTCATTGGATTGTGAGAAACGAGAAGCAGAACAAGAGTTACGCTTACGATCATGAGGTGAAGAACTCGAAGAAGGCCATCTTGAAGTATAAGGTGATAGGCCATACCGATCATTATACACTATTGGAAGTGAACTTGATGACGGGTCGACATCACCAGATAAGATGCCAGCTTGCCAAGATGGGATGTCCAATCAAAGGGGATTTGAAATATGGAGCTGCCAGAAGCAATGTTGATGGCAGCATCTCTTTGCTTTCACACAAAGTGGAGTTTGTGCATCCTGTTTCGAAAGAGACCGTAGTAGTAGAAGCTCCGTTGCCAGAAGACAATCTTTGGCGAGCTATTGCCCCGAATGAGTAAAAGGAAACTTTTCTAAAGATAAAGACGTTAAAATCCATGCTTATGAAGAAGTATGTGAAATGGGTGGGAGCCGTAGTGCTTACTCCGGTGGCGCTCATTATATTGCTTACCGTGTTGCTTTATTTGCCTCCAGTGCAGAATTGGGCAGTAAGGCAGGTGACGGCATATGCATCAGAGTCAACGGGCATGGATATTTCTGTGAAGCATGTGGAACTTGTATTTCCTCTCAAGTTAGGGGTGGAGGGAGTTAAAGTGCTTCAACCAGTTGACTCACTCAAAAAATCACCAAATTTGGTACTTAGAACCCGAAAAGATACAGTCGCCGACATCCAAAGGATGGTGGTCGATGTCCAATTGCTCCCTTTGTTTGAAAAGCAAGTGATGGTGGACGAACTCAACTTTACCAAGATGAAGGTGAATACCACTAACTTTATCCATGAGGCAAGAATCAAGGGTGATGTGGGCAATTTACGATTGAAGGCTCATGGCATAGATTTGGGGAAGGAACACGTCAACGTGAACAATGCTCTCTTGTCTGATGCCAAGCTCTCGGTGGAACTGAGCGATACTGTTCCGCCAGACACCACTCCGAGCAGCAATTTTTGGAAAATCAAGATTCAACGACTAAAACTAAAGAATACCGACTTTACTCTACACATGCCTGGAGATACCCTTCAGGTGAATGCTTATTTTGGGGATGCCTTGGCACGCACCGCTTATCTCGATCTCTATAAGGGACTTTATCAGGTAGGGCATCTTGACTGGCAGAATGGACGGGTTAACTACGACCAGAACTTTGTGCGTCCTGTGTCGGGAATGGATTTCAATCACCTGGCACTTGCCAATATGGCATTGAAGGCAGATTCATTCTATTTTTGTGATTCTAAGATAGATGTCAAGATAAGGGAGGCTTGTTTTAGGGAGAAAAGTGGATTGCAAGTCGATCGACTCTATGGACGATTTGTGATGGATTCGCTCAAGCTCCATTTGCCAGACATTTATCTGCGTACCCCTGTGTCTAATCTCCAGGCCTCCGTGGATATGGACTTAAACGCCTTTGCTGACAAAAAAC
Organism: Candidatus Segatella violae; assembly: GCA_002440225.1. Lineage (GTDB taxonomy): Bacteria > Bacteroidota > Bacteroidia > Bacteroidales > Bacteroidaceae > Prevotella > Prevotella violae. The sequence goes on along the minus strand of DJSH01000034.1, from coordinate 21,160 downwards.
CAGGAAAGGTGATGGCTCAGGTGCATGGTGCTATCGGACGCTCTGATTTATTCCTATTCGTAAGTGATGTCTTGCCCAAACCGATGAAGAGACGTTGGCCATTTTATCCGATGAAGGTGGATGGTTCTTTCCGAGGCAATATGCAACGAGCCAGTTTCTCGGGCTTGCGAGTTAGTTTGCCTTCCGCTTTCGAGCTGAGTGCTGATGGAAGCTTGTGTAATCTCACGGATTTCAATCGCTTCAAGGCTGATGTAGATTTGAAGGCTAGAACATATAATCTCGGTTTCGTTACGGCGATGCTTGATCCTTCGCTGATGCGAGAGATAAGAGTGCCTAGTGGTATAGGTATTCGAGGAAACATCAAGATGGATGGCTCGAAATATGCTACTCGACTAGCTGTTTCCGAGGGACATGGAAGTATGAAGCTAGATGCAAAAGTGGAGATACCTCATAAGCGAAATGGCGATATGGACATGAGTCGTCTGGCTTACCAAGCAAAGATACTGGCACGTAATGTCCAGGCTAAGCATTTCTTGCCAAAGCAAGACTTGTATAGCTTTACGGGAACTCTTGAAGCAAAAGGAAAGGGCACTGATTTCTTGTCGCCACGCACTCGCCTGCAAGCAAAGGCAAGGGTGAACCAAGTGCATTATGGAAAATATAAACTCAACAATATCTTGGCGGTGGCTCACATCGACAATGGGAGAGTACATGCCGATGTAGACAGTCGGAACCATTTGCTTACCGGTCTTATCAGCCTTGATGCGCTTACCAATTCCAAGAATTTGCAGGCTACGCTTACCGCCGATGTAAGAGATGCCAATCTTTATACCTTGGAAATAACCAAGAAACCAGTGAATGCGTCGCTTTGTGGACATGTAGATCTGAAATCGGATTTGAAGGAGAGTCATCAGATATGGGCGTCGATGAGCGACATAACACTGCGAACAGCGGAGAAAAAATATCGTCCGGTAGGTGTGGATGTGGACATCTTCACCCGTCGTGACACAACGCATGCCATAGCCAATTGTGGAGATTTCCATCTAGACATGGATGCCCATGGTGGCTACAAACAGCTCTTGAGCCGATTTGAGGGATTGCAGAAAGAACTAGTTCGCCAACTCAAAAATCGTCGTATCGACCAGGTGAAGATACGCAGCCAGTTCCCATACGGCCATATTTACCTTTCCACAGGCAAGGATAATTTCATCTCTCGTTTCATTTCCTATTGTGGTTATGATTTCAAGCAGGTGGATATGAATCTGACGGCTTCTCCAGTTAATGGCTTGAATGGTTATCTGAATGTCGATTCCCTTGTGGCAAGCGGCATTCAGCTAGATACAATTCGTGCCTTGATCAAAACAGAGGGAGACACGATCCGATATTCTGCCCATGTACAAAATAACAAGAATAATCCTCAGTATGTGTTCCGTGCTTTGGTGGAAGGTGAGCTGCAGGAGCGTGGCTCCAATATCGATGCCCGCATCTATGATGCCAACAACAAGTTGGGTGTAGATGTCGGCCTGTCTGCCTTGTTGCTGGATGATGGGGTGAAGCTGTCGCTCATAGATACTCATCCTATCCTGGGATACAAGAAATTCACCGCCAATGAAGACAACTACTTGATGTTGGGCAACGACGATAGGGTTTCGGCAAACCTTGTGCTGAAAGCAGCCGGAGGTATGGGTGTGCGTGTCTATAGCAATGATGAAAACTTAGATGCCTTGCAAGACATTACGGTGAGTATGAGTAATTTCAACCTGGACAAGGTGCTGGGTGTCATTCCATATATGCCAGACATCTCTGGCATCATGGATGGTGACTTCCATGTCATACAGACCAAGGAGGAATTATCGGTTTCTTCTAATTTGCAAATCGACAATCTGGTATATGAGAAATGTCCGATGGGTGATGTCGGAACAGAGTTTGTGTACATGCCAAAGAGCGATGGCTCTCACTATGTAGATGGATATTTGAGCTATGAAGGCGATGAGGTGGCCACTGTCAAGGGTACTTATAAGTCGGTAGGTGATGGATATTTGGATGCGGAAGTAGGCATGGGTAAGTTGCCATTGCACTTTATAAATGGTTTCGTTCCCGATCAAATCGTTGGCTTGAAGGGATATGGAGAGGGAACCTTGTCTTTGAAGGGCGCACTCAATAAGTTGGATGTAGAGGGAGAGGTATATCTTGACTCTGCCTATTTGGTGAGTGTGCCATATGGAGTGAACATGCGATTTGCCAACGACCCAGTGCGCATCGTGGATAGCAAGTTGCTCTTGGAGAATTTCATGATGTACGCCAACAATGAGAGTCCGCTCAATGTTCAGGGCGACCTCGATTTTTCCAATCTTGACCAGATGATGCTCAATGTGCGTATGAGGGCACAAAACTTCCAACTCATTGACGCCAAGGAGAATGCTCGGTCAGAGGCTTTTGGCAAGGCTTATGTCAATTTCTATGGCATGATGAATGGACCATTGAGCAACTTGAAGATGCGAGGCAAACTGGATGTGTTGGGCAATACCGACATGACTTATGTGTTGCGAGAGTCGGAGCTGACGACAGATACACAATTAGACGAACTTGTGAAATTTACCGATTTCAAGAGCGGCAAGCCTGTGGTCGTGGAGCGCCCTTCGCTTGAGGGCTTTGATATGACCATGAGTGTCTCGATAGATGAGTCGGCTCATATTCTTTGTGCCTTGAATGCCGACCAGACCAACTACATCGACCTAATGGGAGGCGGCGACTTGCAGATGCGTTACAATTCGGCAGCCGGCATCACGTTGACGGGTAAGTATACCTTGAACAATGGTCAGATGAAATATTCGCTTCCTATCATTCCTTTGAAGACATTTAATATCCAGGACGGAAGCTTCATCGAGTTCACTGGTGATCCTTTCAACCCGACCTTGAGCATCACGGCTACGGAGAACATCAAGTCGACGGTTAACGAGGGGCAGGGTTCTGGACGTTCGGTAGATTTCGTTTGTGGCGTGAAACTATCGCAGACCTTGAGCAAGCCTGGTATCCAGTTTATTGTATCGGCACCTAACGATGTTACGCTGCAAGATGAACTGAACACGATGTCGGTGGAAGAGCGGGCCAAGATTGCCATCACCATGTTGGCCTCGGGAATGTATCTTGCCAACGGCAATACTAGCTCATTCTCCATGAACAGTGCCTTGTCTTCATTCCTCAATTCCGAGATCAATAATATCGCCGGTACGGCCATGCGCTCTGTGGGGCTTGATGTAGGAATGTCGGTGGATAACTCCACCAATGCGGCTGGAGCCTTGCATACCGATTATAACTTTAAGTTTGCTAAGCGATTCTTCAATAATCGATTGAGTTTCAGCGTCGGTGGTCAAGTATCCACGGGTGCTGAGTTGGAGAACGCTACCAACAACAATGATATGTTCTTCAACAATGTAGAACTGCAATATCGACTCAATGAGGGAGCCAGTCAATACATTCGCGCCTTCTACAACAACAATACCTACGATTGGCTGGAGGGGCAGATAGGCGAGTATGGCGTCGGATTCAAGTGGCAGAGAAAGCTCCAGCGATTCCGCGACATCTTCAGATTGAAGACCGACAAGCAGCAGGTGCCAAACATGGCTCCGGTTCAGAAGAAAGATACGGTGACAAAGACTCAGTTCTTCGATCCATTGAAACAAAACAACAAGAAATAACTAGGGAATATGAAACGGCAGAATAGGTTACACCTTATTATATATATAGTGGCATTGGTAATGGTGTCTGGGCAACTCCTTGTGGGCTGTTCCTCTACCAGCGCGCTGAAGGAAGGGGAACAACTCTTCACGGGGCTCAACCCCATCGACTATCGCAACTATGAGCCTGGTGATTATGCCGACTCAGCCAAGGAGGAGATGGAATACGCTTTGGCATCAGCCCCTAATGGTGCCCTCTTTGGAAGTAGTTATTATCGCACACCTTTTCCTGTGCGCCTTTGGATATGGAACGCTTTCTCCCAGTCTAAGGGTGGCTTGGCCAAATGGATAACCAAGACGTTTGGCTCCAAGCCCAAGCTGATGGCGAATGTCAATCCCCAGTTGCGTGCACAAGTGGCTGAGCATCAACTCGACAAGTATGGCTATTTCAATGGCAAGGTGACTTATGATGTGCTCACAGAGAGTAATCCCAAGAAGGCCAAGGTGGCTTATCATGTCGACTTGGGACATCTCTGGACGTTGGATTCCATGGCTTATCTCAATTTCCCCGTCAAGGGAAAGCAACTCATCGACTCTACCATGAAGAAAGCCATCATCAAGAAGGGGAGTCCCTTCAATGTTTCCAATCTGGAATTGGAGCGTCAGCGCATCACTCGTCTGTTTCGCAATAATGGCTATTATTTCTATCAGAATGGTTATGCCTCTTACCTTGCTGATACCGTGAGTGTGCCTGGCAAGGCTCAGGTGAGACTCACGATGGTGGACAGCATTGAGCCTGAGGCTACTCGCCAATGGTATATCGGCAACATAAATATCAACTTCAAGAAGGATTTTATGGAGGAAATGACCGACTCGTTTGTGCGTCGCTATCTTAGCTTCAGGTACCATGGCAAGAAGATGCCTATTCGCCCCGGCGTCGTACTCCGTAATTTGCGTATACGTCCACGCACCCTTTATAAGGTGAGGACGGAGGAACGAGCCAAGTCTGGACTTCAGGAGATGGGACTGTTCAATTATACAAGTCTTCAGTTTACCCCTCGTTCCACCAAATCGGTGGATAGCTTGGGCAATGTTGTTTACAACGACACTTTGGATGCCAATATCGACTTGGTGTTCGACAAGCCTTACGACTTTTACATCGAAGCCAATGCCCGTGGAAAAACGTCGGGTAGAGTGGGACCAGAATTGGTCGTAGGTCTCACCAAGCGAAATGCGTTCCGTGGTGGTGAGAAGCTGGACATCAACTTGCATGGGTCGCATGAATGGCAGACCGTGAATAGAGTAGGGGGAAAGTCAAGCCGCATCAATTCCTATGAATATGGAGCCGATGCCTCTTTAGAGTTTCCTCGCATCATCACGCCTTGGAATATGTTCCGTTCCATGGCTCAGAACGAGCGTCGTTATCGGGCGGGGCACATGCCTACCAAATATCGAGGAGTGCCTACCACGACCATCAAGGCTTCGATGAACGTGCTCAACCGTGCCAGCTATTTCCGTCGCCATGTTGCTTCGGGTGAACTCACTTACGACTGGGCAACTTCCTACCAGCATCATCATTCTTTCAGTCCGCTTATACTCTCTTATGAGTTTATGAACAGCAAGACGGCGGCTTTCGACAGCATCCTGTCCATACATCCTTATCTGCAGATTTCGATGCGCGACCAGTTTGTGCCAAAGATGAGCTATACTTACACCTATCGTAGTCCACGTAAATATCGTCACCCCATTACTTGGACTACGACGGTGAGCGAGGCAGGCAATGTCTTGTCGCTTGGCTATCTGGCGGCTGGAAGAAAATGGAACGAGCGCGACAAAAAGATGTTCAAAAATCCTTTTGCCCAGTTCCTCAAGTTGGAGACCGACTTTGTGAAGTATTGGCGTCTTACTGACCAAGGCACTTTGGTGGGACATGTGAACGCAGGCATTATCTGGAGCTATGGCAATGCCGAGAATGCGCCTTATTATGAGCAGTTCTATGTGGGAGGAGCCAATAGTATCCGTGCGTTCAATGTGCGCAGCATAGGTCCGGGGAGGTTCCTGCCAAGCAACAGCAAGTACTCGTATATCGACCAAACGGGTGACATCAAGTATCTGATGAACTTGGAGTATCGTCAGAAATTGTTTGGCGACCTTTATGGTGCCATGTTCTTGGATGCGGGCAATGTATGGACCTTGCACGAACATGAGTATAGTCCGTTGGGGAAGTTTGAGGCAAAGAGGTTCTTCCGTCAGATGGCTGTAGGCACAGGAGTGGGCGTTCGTTATGATATGGGCATGTTTGTGATACGTGTCGACTGGGGTGTAGGTCTGCATGTTCCTTATGAGACGGGGAAGAGTGGTTTCTACAACATCAAGAGTTTCAAGAATGCTCAGAGCCTCCATTTGGCAGTGGGCTATCCTTTCTAAGTAGGTGAGGTCTCATATTGTATCAAAAAATGGACATATTGCAACAAATATTGATATAAATCAAAAAAAGATGGGAAAATATGTCGCTACGTGCAAAATTTTTGTTACTTTTGCATCGGAAAGTAGAACATATACTATCAACTATTAAATAAAATACAGACAAAATGAAACCTACATTATTGCTTTTGGCTGCCGGCATGGGTAGCCGTTACGGTGGTTTGAAACAGCTCGATGGTCTGGGCCCTAACGGTGAGACTATCATGGACTACAGCATCTATGATGCTATTCAAGCCGGTTTTGGTAAGATTGTTTTCGTAATCCGCAAAGATTTCGAGGATCAGTTCCGTGAGAAGATTCTTTCTAAATATGAAGGTCATGTACCTGTAGAACTTTGCTTCCAGTCTTTGGACGCACTCCCAGAAGGATTCTCTGTACCAGAAGGTCGTGAGAAGCCATGGGGTACCAACCATGCTGTTTTGATGGCAAAGAATGTCATCAAGGAGCCTTTCTGCGTTATCAACTGCGATGATTTCTACAATCGCGACTGCTTCATGGTTATCGGCAAGTTCCTCTCAGAACTTCCTGAGGGAAGCACCAATCGTTACGCCATGGTTGGTTTCCGCGTAGGCAACACTTTGAGCGACAATGGTACAGTGGCTCGTGGTATCTGCTCTAAGGATGAGAACGAGAACTTGACCACTTGCGTAGAGCGCACAGAGATTATGCGTATCGACGGCAAGGTATCTTACAAGGACGAGGAAGGCAAGTGGGTTGCCGTAGCCGACAACACTCCTGTATCCATGAACGTATGGGGCTTCACTCCAGACTACTTCGCTCACAGCGAGGAGTATTTCAAGGGATTCTTGAGCGATCCTAAGAACATGGAGAACAAGAAGGCTGAGTTCTTCATCCCATTGATGGTCAACAAGCTCATCAACGATGGCACAGCTACAGTCAAGGTGCTCGATACCACCAGCAAGTGGTTTGGTGTAACTTATGCAGCCGACCGTCAGAGTGTGGTTGATAAGATTCAGAAGCTCGTAGATGAGGGCGTATATCCTAACAAGCTCTTCTAGTCGATTTGATGGAAATTAACATAAATAAACTTTCAGATCAGGAAGCCGCTATTCTCCGAGAGACTATAGCGGCTTCTCGTCGTATTGTCATTTGTGCGCATAAGTCGCCAGATGGTGATGCCATTGGTTCCTCCTTGGGATGGGCAGGCTATTTGCGTTCCCTTGGCAAGGAGCCTACGATATGTGTGCCAGATATGATACCCGATGCAATCTCTTGGTTGCCTGGTGCAGCCGACATCTTGCGCTACGACAAGCGTCCTGATGATGTGGAGAAGGCTTTCAATGAGGCCGACCTCGTGTTCTGCCTAGACTTTAGTAGTACTGGCCGTCTCGATGAGATGGATCATTTGTTGGCAGGGTGCAAGGCTCAACGCATTGTGATAGACCATCATTTAGCTCCCAACCTAGATGCCAAGCTGATGATTTCTCAGCCACACTTGAGTAGTGCCAGTGAGTTGGTGTTCCGTGTGATTTGGCAGTTGGGCGGCTTCCCTGCGCTCGACAAGGCATGGGCCACCTGTGTGTATTGCGGCATGATGACAGATACGGGTGGTTTCACCTATAATTCTACCAACCCAGACATTTTCTACATCATTTGCCTGTTGCTCACCAAGGGCATAGACAAAGATAAGATATATCGCAATGTATTCAACAACTCTCGTGTCTCAGCCATTCGTTTACGTGGATATTTGATGAACAAGAAGCTGCAAGTGATAGAATCTCTGCATGCCAGCTATTATGCCGTCACTCGCAAGGAACTGAAACAATATGATTTCATCAAGGGCGATTTGGAAGGACTCGTCAATGAGCCGCTCCGCATCAAGGGCCACAAGCTGTCCATCTCCCTTCGTGAAGACACAGACATAGACAATCAAGTATTGGTGAGCTTGCGCTCTGTGGATGATTTCCCATGCAACAAGATGGCAGAGCAGTTCTTCAATGGCGGCGGTCATCGCAATGCTTCGGGTGGCAAGTTGCATTGCAGCATTCAAGAGGCAGAGCAAGTAGCCCAAAGAGCCATCTTGGCATTCGAAAACTTGCTGAAATAGAACAAACACCCCAGAATGAGGCAATAGGATGATAATAAGTGATAAATAATAATAAAATCACCCTATTCCTCTCGGTGGTGTCTTTTCTTTTTTGTACCTTTGTCCAACAAATCAGATTTATAAAGATAAGTAATGAAGAAATTTTTGTTTGCAATGATAGCTTTTGCGGCCATTTTCTCGTTTGCCGCATGCAGTGACACAGAGACCTACAAGGATCAGCGTGATAGAGAGCTTGATTCCATCAGTTCGTTCCTGAAAAATGAAAACGTAAAGGTTATCTCTGAGGAAGATTTTGAGAACCGTTGGAATAAGGGGCTTACATTGACGGATACCGCCAAGAATGAGTATGTGCTCTTCAAGAGCAACGGTATCTATATGCAGGTCATCGACCAGGGATGTGGCGATTATATCAAGAAAGGTGAAATCGCCGAGGTGTTGGTACGCTTCGATGAATACAATCTTTCCTATTTGGCTCGTATCAGCGACAATTGCCTCACCCTTTCAAACAATGTCCCTGCCTACTCTTATATCGTAGACAAGATGACGGTGACCAATAATTCTGGCACCTTTACTGGTGCCTTCGATACCTCTAGCAGTTTGATGGCAAAGACTTACAACACCACATCCTATGGTGTGAGTGCTACCGTGCCTAGTGGTTGGCTCGTTCCTTTCTCTTGGATAAAGGTGGGTCGCCCTAAGACAGATGAAGACCGCATTGCCCACATCCGCCTCTTGGTGCCACACTCTTATGGTACCACCACCGCATCGGGTAATGTGAATGCTTGTCTCTACGACATGACCATCCAGCGAGGCAAATAAAGGTCGAGGGAGCGAGGCAAGTAAATGTTGATAGAAAGAAATGTAGAATCATTAATCAAGATATACTTATGACACTGATTAAGTCTATTTCTGGAATCCGCGGTACTATCGGCGGTCCAGCGGGCGATACATTGAATCCGCTCGATATTGTAAAGTTTACTTCAGCATACGCTACTTTCATTCGTCGTAGCGGTGCTTCTAAGAGCAATACCATCGTCGTAGGTCGTGATGCACGTATCTCTGGCGAGATGGTGAAGAACGTGGTGTGTGGCACCTTGATGGGCATGGGATATGATGTGCTCAACATCGGGTTGGCTACCACTCCTACCACCGAGTTGGCTGTTACCATGAGTGGTGCTGCCGGTGGCATCATCATCACAGCTTCTCACAACCCACGTCAGTGGAACGCTCTCAAGCTCCTCAACGAGAAGGGAGAGTTCTTGACCAAGGACAATGGCAACGAGGTGTTGGCTATCGCAGACAAGGAGGATTTCGAGTATGCGGACGTTGACCATCTCGGCAAATATACAGAGGATAATTCCTTCAACAAGCGCCACATCGACTCCGTATTGGCATTGAAGCTGGTGGATGTTGAGGCTATCAAGAAGGCTCACTTCAAGGTTTGCGTTGATTCCATCAACTCTGTGGGTGGCATCATCCTCCCTGAGTTGCTCGATGCACTGGGTGTGGAGCACACATTCCTCAATGGTGTGGCTAACGGCGATTTCGCTCACAACCCAGAGCCTTTGGAGAAGAACCTTGGTGGCATCATGGGCGAGTTGAAGAAGGGTGGCTATGACTTGGGTATCGTGGTAGACCCAGATGTAGACCGCTTGGCATTCATCTGCGAGGACGGCAAGATGTTTGGCGAAGAGTATACCTTGGTCAGCGTAGCCGACTATGTGTTGAGCAAGACTCCTGGCAACACCGTGAGCAACCTTTCTTCTACCCGTGCGCTTCGTGACGTAACCGAGAAACATGGTGGCAAGTATACTGCAGCTGCAGTAGGCGAGGTGAATGTTACCACCAAGATGAAGGATGTACACGCCGTAATCGGTGGTGAAGGCAATGGTGGAGTCATCTATCCTGAGAGCCACTATGGTCGTGATGCCCTCGTGGGTATCGCCCTCTTCTTGAGCAGCTTGGCTCACAAGGGCTGCAAGGTAAGCGAGCTTCGTGCCTCTTTCCCTAATTATTTCATCGCCAAGAACCGCATCGACTTGACTCCAACTACTGATGTGGATGCCATCCTCGTGAAGGTAAAGGAGATGTATGGGAAGGAGAAGGACGTGACCGTTACCGACATCGACGGTGTGAAACTCGATTTCCCAGACAAGTGGGTACACCTCCGCAAGAGCAATACCGAGCCTATCATCCGTGTATATAGCGAGGCTTCAACGATGGAGCAAGCCGATGAACTCGGCAAGAAGCTCATGCAGGTAGTGTATGATATGCAATAAATAAGGTAAGATGAGCCTTTTGTTGTGAGGCTATAATATATAAGAACGACTTCTAGCTATTGGTTGCTTGTGGTGCAAGCTATATAGCTGGAAGTCGTTCTTTTATATAGTAGAAGTTGTTCAAACGGCCTAATGAAGTTGTTCTAACAGCCTAATGATGTTGTTCTAACGCCCTAATGATTGGGGCGCACATCAGTTGTTATGCGCTCGCACAACAGCTGATGTGCGACTGCACAACACGTGTTGTGCGCTCGTAGCCCAGCTGTTGTGCGGCTATCATTGTTGTTTATTCCTCAGCCAATTCTTTCATCGTATCATTCAATGTATTGAAGAGTACATTGATGTTTTCCTCTTTGTTTTTGCAAGCCTCCTTGAAGAGGGCTACAGGGTCGAAGGTGCTGGTCTTCGGCAGTGTTTCGTTGAGCATGATGTTCACGTTGTTGAGGAGCATGCCATGTAGGGTAGGCATGTGGAGTTGATGCTGCTCACCCTCCTTGCTGCCGCACTTCATTCCAGCGGCGTATGCCTTTACGATGACACGCACCAAGAGATGGATTGCCATAGGCTCGTCGGCTAGGCTGATGAGGATGCCGTGGGTATAGTCGCGCACGTGCTCTTCTAGGGTCGTGAACTTGCCTTGCAGCAACCAGGTGAAGTTGCGCTTATATTCTGCCTCCATAGCCTTGTAGAGCTGAGGACTCTTGCAGGCGATGTGCAGATAGTCGAGCATCGTAGGCTCGAAGGTTGGGTCGGCTTGCTTCATGCTCTCGAAATTCTTCTTCATGCGCTCGTTCGCCTCCTCGGCGGTCTTGTAGTTCAAGCGTATGAGGGTAGAGAACATGATGTCGAAGAAATATTGGTTTACCTCGCCATAGTGGTCGAGCATCGCCTGCTTGATTTTCTTCGGTTTGTTCTTCTTCTTGAAATCATTGCCACCGATGGTTGCGTCGATGATGCCACGTGTGTATGCCTCGAAGAAACCTCTCACGAAGCTAGCCATTGCCTGATAACTATTGATTCTTTTGCTCATATTTATTCGAATGTCTTAAATTCATAACCTTGTTCCATGAGCCATTCGATGGCTTGTGGAAGGGCGGTTTTCAACTTGTCGATGCTTTTCAGCGAGTCGTGGAAGGTGATGATGCTGCCGTTGCGGGCATATCGCTTCACATTGTTCACCACGTCTTCTGCCGTCAACCATTTGGAATAGTCGCGTGTCACCACGTCCCACATGATGACCTTGTAGGTGCGGTGCAGCCACCAGTACTCGCTTGGTCGCATCCAGCCGTGGGGTGGACGGAAGAGATGGGCATGGATGAGGTCGTTCGCCTTGTTGGTGTTCAACACATAAGAGATGACACGATGTTTGAGTGCCCCAATGTGATTGAACGTATGGTTTCCCACCTGATGCCCCTCTGCTTTGATGGCATTATATAGGTCGTGATGTCTCAATACATTCTCGCCCACCATGAAGAAAGTAGCCTTGATGTTGTACTTCCTCAGGGTTTCGAGAATGAAAGGTGTCGACTCTGGGATTGGTCCGTCATCGAAGGTAAGATACACTGAATGCTCGTGTGAGTTCATTCGCCATATTGCCTTCGGATAAAGCCATCTAAGCCATTTGGCTGGTTGTTCGATAAACATCTTGAGTAATTGGTTTATATCAAAATATAGTAGGGGCAGATAACTTCCGCCCCTACAAACATATCTTACTGATTAGCTTGTGGCATTCTGCCGCCACGTCCATGATACAAGGTGTAGAGAGCATTGAGTTGCTTCTCATATTTCTGCTCCAACTGTGGACTTACCATGCCGGCAACATCACAAGCACTCTGCATAATCATGATCTGACGGATGCAGTCGTTCTGTGCCTGGAGGAAACGGTCGTTAGACAAGCTGAGGTAATAGTTGAGATACTGGTAAGCGTTCTTCCAAACAGCCTCCAAGTATTCCTTGCCCTTCGCCTTCTGACCTGTCATCAACCATCCGCGAGCCATATCCAAACCACCGCTCATATAGTCGAGTGTCACATTGTAAGGAGGCAACTCTACGTCTGCCTTCTTCAAGATGTCGATGGCCTTCTGCTTCTTGCCCTCGGCGATAAGCTGGAGGGCAGTCTGAGCGAGCAAGCGACGGTGGGTGTAGCACATACGCATGGTGGTCTCGTCGATGTAGAGACCCTTCTGGCGCAAGTTGCCAAACTTGAATCGCTTCATGATGTTGTAGTAGGTCTTCTCTGTATCGAAGTTCTTCGCACCAGGCTTGTTGGTGGTGAACGGAGTGATACGGTTGGCAAGACCCTCCTGTACGAAGTTGTCGCCCAAGTTCATGTAGTTTTCCTCGCCCACGGTGAGTGCCACGTAGAGAGGACGGGTCCAGTTACACTGAGCCAACATCTCCAGCATCATCAAGTCGCCCTTGTAGAGAGCGTTCTTGCCCTTCAATGAGATAACCATCTTGTCTGGGATGGTATCCGAAGCCATCATCATGCCGCTCTTCTTCACGGCGTTCTTGTCGATGGTTACATAGAGGGTATCGGTTGGGATGAAGTGCATGTCTGAGTTCTTGCTACGTACCCAGTACTTCAAGATATTTTTCAACTCGAATGGCTCTGCGCCAAACTGCTTCTTGGCGTTCGCAGGGTCGCTCTTGTAGAAGTCGAGAATCTGCTGCTTAGCCTCTGGCTCTACCTGTACATACTCGTTGGTGCCTGAACAGAAGTCGAGGCGTGGCCATGTGATAGGTACGGATGGTGAGTTGTAGGCAGGACGCATCATCTGGTCGATATACCAGTCGGTCTGCAAGTAGCTCAAGTTACATACACGGTCGTTGGTACCCACGCCTTCTACCTCCTGGTTGTACCAGAGTGGGAAGGTATCGTTATCACCGTTGGTGAAGATGATAGGGTTGCCCTTCTCCTGGAGTGACATCAGATAGTTCTGACCGAAGTCACGGCAGGTATAGCGGTTAGAGCGATCGTGGTCGTCCCAAGTCTGGGAAACCATCTGGATAGGTACGAGCAATGCCAATACACCTACGATGGCTGCCACGGCAGTATCGCTCAACTTAGCCTTGCGCTTCAAGAGGTCGATGATGGCGAGCACGCCAAGACCGCACCAGATAGCGTATGCATAGAATGAACCAGCGTAAGCATAGTCACGCTCACGTGGCTGCATTGGAGTCTGGTTCAAGTAGATGACGATGGCAAGACCTGTCATGAAGAACAGGAAGAATACCACCCAGAACTGCTGGATACCGACAGGATGAACCTCCTCTGTCTCCACGCCGTTCTTAACCACTTTGCGCTTGCGTGTGTACCAAGCCTGCCAGAAGAGACCGATGAGACCGAGAATCAAAGGCATGCAGTAGAACACGTTGTGACCCTTGTTGGTCTTCAAGTCGTCTGGCAACTTGCTCTGGTCGCCCAACATCGCATTGTCGATGAATGAGAAACCGGTAATCCAGTTGCCGTGCTCTGGCTCTCCGTTGCCCTGGATGTCGTTCTGACGTCCAGCAAAGTTCCACATGAAATAGCGCCAGTACATGAAGTTGCACTGGTAGGAGAGGAAGAAGCGGATGTTGTCCACCTGTGAAGGCATCTTCACCATGATGTTCTCGCCGCAGCGATCGTAAGGAACCTCGCTTCCTTCTACGCCGCCCATCCAGTCTTCGTATGCCTGGGCATGTGCTGCGTCATACATACGAGGGAAGAGCATGTTTTGTGCGTATACATATTTATTCTTGTGGCTTACTACGAAGTAAGAGTCCTTCTCGTCCTTCGAAGCCTTCTCCTTGCGCTGGTATACTGGAGCGCCTTCCTTCATCACTGGCTTGCACATGTCACCGTCCACTTGGAGGGCAACCTGTGAGGTGTAAGCCTGGCCATAGAACAATGGGCGGTCACCATACTGGTCACGGCTCAAGTAGCTACCGAGGGTAAAAATGTCCTCAGGAGAGTTCTGGTCCATAGGAGGGTTGGCTGATGAGCGGATTACGATGAGCGCATAGCTGGAGTAACCGATCATCAACATCAACATGCAGAGCAAGGCTGTGTTCTTGACACGTGCTGAGATGAGAGGCAAGTGTTGCATCTTTCTCTTCTCGATGCCTGTAGCCTCGTCGATGCCCGTAACCACTTCCTTCTTGCGCTTGTAGCCAAGCACAAACCAAAGTATCACCAATACGATGATACCTGTGATGGCGGCAGTCCAGCCATATCCATAGAATGGAATGCCAAGCATGCCGAAACCAAGGATAAAGGCGATGTTCTGCTTCTTCTGGTTCTTCTCGGAAGCGTTGTAAGTCTCGTAGATACCCCAGATAACTGCGGCAACAAGGCAGATGATATATACAATTTCACCTGTGTTGAATGGGCAACCGAGCACGTTGACGAAGAACAACTCGAACCATCCACCTACGGTGATGATACCAGGTACTACACCGTACAATACGGCTACCACCACCAAGAATGAGATAATCAATGCCAACAAAGAACCTTTCAAGTTGGCATGAGGCACCTTCTTGTAATAGTATACGAGCACGATGGCAGGGATACAGAGCAAGTTGAGCAAGTGTACGCCGATACTCAAACCTGTCATATAGGCGATGAGCACGAGCCATCGGTCGCTATGAGGTTCGTCGGCATGGTCTTCCCACTTCAATATCAGCCAGAATACCACGGCTGTGAAGGCAGACGAGAACGCATACACCTCACCCTCCACGGCAGAGAACCAGAAGGTATCGCTCCATGTGTAGATGAGTGCGCCCACCATACCAGATGCCTCGATGGCTATCATCTTGGCGGTGGTCATCTCTTTCCAGTCGCTGATGATGAGCTTGCGAGCCAAGTGGGTGATGGTCCAGAAGAGGAACATGATACAAACGGCACTCAGCAGAGCACTCATCGTGTTCACCATCTTAGCCACCTGTGTGGTGTCGCTAGCGAAATGTGTGAAGAAGTTGCCCATAAGCATGAAGAAAGGTGCCCCAGGTGGGTGACCTATCTCTTGCTTGTAAGCAGTAGTGATAAACTCCGGACAGTCCCAAAAGCTGGCTGTCGGTTCAATCGTGGAGCAATAAGTGAAAGCCGCAATGATGAATGCGACCCATCCGAAGATATTGTCCACTAATCTGTACTGTTTCATTATTGTTTAAACTTTAATGTATTATATTCTTACTCATTGCTGCCGCTAGGGCATGAATCGCTTGCAAAGATAATAAAAAGAAAAGAGATAGGTGGAGAAACCTCATGTTTTTTAGGTTATATTATATATTAATAGGTATTTATCCTCCATATATCCTGACGATATGAAGAATTATCTCAATTGTCCTGAAGATTTTCTTTCTATCGTGTAGTTGTTTCAGATAAATGTTGTACTTTTGTAGCCAGATATTTATGAATAGGTTAAGTTAGAAAGATGAACATATTATTTCTCATACAGTTTACCTGGTGCGTCGTTACCGTGATGTTAGCGATGATGCTCGTGGCTTCTCGGTTCCAGATGCGTTGGCCCAACCATCGCTACGAGGTGTCTCGCCGCCTTCTTGTCGGTGCGATGCTCTTGTTGACAGTCCATTTTATCCTACAGATGTCGCAAGGCTATCGTGCCAAGAGCGACGAACTTGGCACCGTGGTCAACCTTCTTTTCTTCACGCCCGTGGTGTTTCTCGTTTCCTATGCCACCTATCATGTGGTGTGTTATCGGGAGGGCAGGCGACAATACATCACGGTGGGAGCTATCAGCTATGCGGCCCTGCTCGCCGCCTTCTTCGTCGGCATTCTCCAGTCGGGTTCGCTCCATCCTGGTCCCATGCTCTATGCGATGTTCTTTTGCTTTGTGATTTGCATGCTCTATTGCATTATTGCCAATATCAGGGAGATACGCCATCATCGCAAGATTATCGAAGAAGAGACGGCGGAGGATATGTTGCCCTACGACCGATATACTTGGGCGAGTTATGTGCTCGTGTGTGCATCCATCATTATGATAGCGGCTTCCATCTTCTTTCGCCTGTTATTGCTCGTCATCGCTCCTGTGATGCTAGTCTCGCTCATCATCTTCACGATGAACTTCATCGGATATGGTTACAACATCATGCCTAGTGAGTTGGTGGAGGAAGAAGAGGAGGCGGAGGATACAGCTTCGTCGCAACCTTTAGAAAATTCATCGGATAAAATAACTAAGGCTTTGGACGACTGGGTGGCGAATGGAGGCTTCCGTGACAGTGCGGTCACCCTGCCGATGTTGAGCAAGAAACTGAAAATATCTCGCTCGCAGCTCACGGCCTATTTCGAGCAACAGCTCAACAGCTCTTTCCGCACTTGGCTGAGTGGCATCCGATACAAGGAAGCCCAGCGCATGCTGCTCGAAAATTCCGATTATAGCAATGATACGATTTCAGCAGAGTGTGGCTTTTCTTCGCGCACTCATCTTTATAGAGTTTTTAAGCTCAACACAGGCTTAACGCCCCTGCAATGGCGTGAAAAGGTGTCGCATTCGTGAGGAATGCGACACCTTTTTGTTACAAATGCGACACCTAACCAAGAAATGCGACACCCTAAATCCAATGAAAAACACTATCTTTGCGCTCAGTAAGAAAATAAAACTGAGCGATTATGAGACACAATCCATTTTCACTTTCCAACCAAGCCGCCGACATGGTGGGCGTGGCGATATTGCTGGTCCTAGCCATCGGACTGGTGAGCGTCATGCTATTCGACTATCGGCGGTTTCTCCGAGAACATACACACCATCGGTCGGGATGCCTTGACTTCTTGAAGCGGGAGCAACTTTACATCTTCCTCTTCTTGATGTTCCTTTTCCTGATAGGTGGTGAGATGCTGTTATATACCAAAATGTAAATACCATTTTAATACCATTATAATCCTTTTATATTTAAGTTTATGTTACAAAGATCGATTAATCAACTCTATATAGCCAAGTGGCTAGTGTTGTGCCTGCTGGGCTTTAGTCTGATGCTGCTCGGCTCCTGTTGCGAGGAGTGTGAGCATCGCAACGACGGCCTGGCGGTGCACCTCACTTGGAATCATGATGTGGAGGAGCAAGATGTGGTCGTAAAGGATGCCAAGCTCTGGATATACAATGCCGATACGGGCGAACTGGTGGAGCAGAAGCATTATGGCAGTAGCGATGAGCTGGCGAGCCAGCGATTCCTCTTGTCCGAGGGAAACTATCGGATATTGGCAACCGCCAATCTCATAGAGCCTTTTTATACCACTACTGAGGCTACAAGAGCCGCATTCGACCCAAGCCAACTGATGTTTGGGTTGTCCAACCCAAGTGTCTCGCCCGACCATGCCTATTATGGGGTCGCTGACATTACCATCGACCAGTCGAATGTCAACTACATCAGCAAGAGCGAGATGTGCCGTATGCTTGCTGAGCTGACCATCATTATTGAGGGGGTACCCGAAAATACAGCAATTTTGGGCAAGGTTCTGAATGTGGCTAAGGGATTCCTTCCCTTGCAAAAGAATGAGGATGGAACATTCGGTACGACAACCTATACCAAGGAAGAATGTGAAATACCTTTGGGATTCGCAGTGCCTGGCGAAACTTTAAAAACGGAAACATTACGCTTGATGCCGACAGCCAACGGCTTTCATACTACTCGCCTGTTTATCCAACTGATTGCTCCTGATGGAATAGTTAGCAACTACGACATCGAAGCCCCCATCATGAAGTCGGGTGGCAAGTATCAGATAAACTTGAAATACGAGGAGATGAAGCCCTATATGTATCTTACGAGTACGAAGATAAATGATTGGACGGAAGGCTGGATATATCGTGGTGAAATCTTGAATCCAGAAGATTAAGCAGCCAAATCATATGATTAGAATGTAAGAATTGAAACATGAATATGAATATAAATATGAAAAGTTAAAGACAATGAGAACAAAGACTTATCTCTTTGCCCTAATGACAATGGCATTGACATTGGGCAGTTGCTCTGACAACGAGAGCGGTATTGGTGGCGAGGCCTCCAAGTACATTACCGTTTCTACCACCATCGGCAACATGACACGTGTTGCCACGGATGAGAATGGCGGTCAAAAGTTTGTGGAGGGCGACGAAATCAGTGTGTATGCTTGGACTGGCGATGCTATTGTTGCGCCTGAGACAAGCGAACGTGTGGTGAACAACGCCATCAATAAGTTGACAAATGGCTCGTGGGTATCCACTCCACAGATGTTGTGGAAGAACAACCGTGACAAACATTATTTCATCGGCGTATATCCTACCGCAGCCATATCCGACCTGACGGCAGGTGAATATACATTAGACGTGACGAAACAAGAAGCGAGCGACTTGCTGGTGGCTGTCAACACGGATGGAATATCTTATAATGCTGACGAACAGCAAACTGTTCCTCTCACATTCACCCATGTGATGTCGAAGCTGATAGTCAATCTCCAATACCGCAATCAGTTTGGTGGCACGCCTACGGTGAAGAGTCTTGTTATCCAGAATGCCGTATCTGATGCCTCCGTCAATTTCTTGACCAAGACCGTAACCATAGCCACAGATGCAGCTCGTGCCGACCAATCTCTCCTTGCCACCAAGGCGAATGAAAAATATGAGTCTATCGTGATTCCACAAAATGGTATTAGCAAGATAGTAATCACCATCGGTGACAAGCAATACATCTACACCCATCCTTCCGACATCAAACTGGAGAGTGGCAAATACACAGTAGTCAACCTCATCGTGGGTCGTGACGAGATAATCCTTGGCGATGTAAGCATTGATGAATGGGGAGAAGGTGACAATATTTCTGGTGGTGAAGCGCAAGTAGATTAATGTATAACTCTTAAAACAAGACGATATGAAAACAAAGAATATATTGATGATGGCAGCGGTGATGGTGGTAGGCTTCGCTAGCTGTTCGAGTGAAGATGAGTTGGCACAGAGCAATTATCCTGCGGATAATGTGGTGCGAATCAATTCTAACGTAAATGATATGAAGACTCGTGCATCTTATACTACGGAGACGCTTGATGCCTTTAGCTTCTATATCAAGAATGAAGCTAATGAGAACTATAATTATTTTAATAAAAAGGTTGAGAATAAAAGTGGTGTGTGGAATCCTGAATCCATGATGCTGTGGCAGGGTGCTAAACAGAGTGTGAGCATTATAGCTGTTGCGCCATATAATAAATATGCTAATGGAGATGTTAGTCGAGCACGTGATTATACGGTGTCAGTGGAAACAACACAAACTGAAAGCTCTTGTAAATCAGACTTCCTCGTTTATAAGAATATGAATTTTGTACCTGAGGAGGATTTGAATTCAAATGGCGCTGTGGATGTAACATTTACTCATGTGTTTAGCTTGTTGAATATACATATAGAGATAGGTAATCAGTTTAATGGTTCTGATGGTCTGGCTAGTAATATTATCAAGAATGTAAAGATTGGAGGTACAATCACCTCTTGTGATGTGGATTTTACAACCACTCCTGTTAGTGTGATAGTTGATTATACCAAGTCGCCGACTTTGGTTGCACCAGAGGAAGGTGATTTTGAAAAGGCCACGACAGAACAGGTACGAGCAGCTGCCAATTATTCTGCTATTTTGATTCCCCAAACTATTAACGAAGGCTTTAGGATAGAGTTTGATATTGAAAGTGAAAGCAATGGTCAAACTGCAACTACAACTTATGTATGGACTTCACCAGAAAGTGTAACGTTGGAAAGTGGTAAAAGCCATTTGCTAAAACTTACAGTAGGAAAGGACCTTATGTTGATTGGCAACATGGAGACCACTCCATGGACAGAAGGGACAGGTGGTGATTTGGAAACAGAATAAACGAATAATTAAAAAATAAGAATATGAAAATCTTAAGATATATAGGGACATTTGCATTGCTGGCAACGCTTGCAGCTTGCTCTATGGAGGAAGAGCAAGTGAATGTTGCTGGAAATGAAGTAATCGTCAAAGCTACGATTGGTGGTGAGAGCATTTTTACCAGAAGTTATCCCGCAGGGGATGCTGAAGGGCAGAAACAATTTGCTGATTATTCACAAATAGGTATTTGCCAAAATGGCGGTGATGCTCGAAAATTTGAACTAAAAAATAGTGTTTGGGAAATCAAAGACTCTAAGGGGCCTATGAAATGGGAAACGGATGCTCCTGTTTTTAAGGCTTTTTATCCATATAC
Organism: Candidatus Segatella violae; assembly: GCA_002440225.1. Classification (GTDB taxonomy): domain Bacteria; phylum Bacteroidota; class Bacteroidia; order Bacteroidales; family Bacteroidaceae; genus Prevotella; species Prevotella violae. Next base: position 469 of record DJSH01000034.1, on the reverse strand, counting down.
TAGTTACTCTTCGGGTGTTAATAGTTACGATAAAGGGTATATAGACCAAAACCAAACTAAAGAAGATTTTTTGGCACGTTCGGATTATATGACTGCAACTAAAACATATACAACAATTCCAGAGAACCGTCAACTTGATTTGACATTTGAACGTAAGACGGCGCGTGTTGTTGTCAATATAACTGCGTCTTCTTTTACCAATGAGTTTACTAATCTTAATCTTAATGATGTTTACGTTTTTTCTCAGACAAATATACCTGCGACTCCAGTAGGTGATGTTAAAGAAATTACAGCATATCATGATGGTTATGGGGTCAATGGAAAACCATGGATAGCCTTAGTTGCGCCTAATGCTGCTGATGCAGACAAAAACTTTATCGGTGTAAAGGTTTATAGCGATGAATATGGAGAATACGGTAAAATGCTCTATGTTAAAGGTATACCAAATCTAGAAGCAGGAAAGAGTTAT
>DJSH01000085.1:71955-82759 GCA_002440225.1 Candidatus Segatella violae | reverse complement strand
GCCTTGGTGGGCCGTTACCCCGCCAACAAGCTAATCAGACGCATCCCCATCCATCACCGATAAATCTTTAATTCATTTTAGATGTCTGCTATGAATATCATTGGGTATTAGTCTTACTTTCGCAAGGTTATCCCCAAGTGGTGGGCAGGTTGGATACGCGTTACTCACCCGTGCGCCGGTCGACGCCCAGAGTGTGCAAGCACTCTCTGTCGTTTCCCCTCGACTTGCATGTGTTAAGCCTGTAGCTAGCGTTCATCCTGAGCCAGGATCAAACTCTCCATTGTAAAATATCTTTTTTACTTCTTAGTTCCGAAGAACTAATCGGTTTGTCTTGTCTGTACTTAGGACGAATATCCTTTATGTTTATCGAAGCTTAGTAAACCTGACTTGTCAATTGCTTGACGGTTCGTTTCTTTTACCCAGTTTTTTCAGACACCCTATATAATAAGGTGTAATCAAAACCGCTTCTTGTACTACTTGTCTGTTTATGTAAAATCTTTCAAAGAACTCTTTCTTTAATCGCTAAGAGAAAGTGTATTTCTCAAAAGCGAGTGCAAAAGTACAAACAATTTCCGAAACCACAAAATATTTCTAGGAAAAAGTTTGAGATTTAACAGTTATTTAACAAATGGACAGAAATTTGTGACTCCTTCGCCACTAAACTCATTATTATATACATGCGCATACTTGCATGCACGTGCACGCGCACACTCATAGGCACAAATAAAAAAGATGATGCCTCAGCACTCTCGCGAGTCCTGAGGCATTTTACAAAAACTATTATTACTTATATACTTATGAATTGAATTTTATTATTGCGCCTCTAGATAGACAACACGCGAAGACCAACAGTTCTTCTTGTTCCAGTCTACATCATGAGTATAAGGCATCTCCAAGCCATGCTCCATCAAGAACTTGCCCGAGTAAGTCTTACCTTCACAATCAAGAGGCTTGTTGTCGATAACATCAAGTTCTCGTACCTTATACATCTTGTTGGCATCCAGACCAGCCATCTTGACTCTTGGCAAATGACAATTGTAGAAGTTTGCCAACTTCCACCAGTAGAACACAGCCTTGTCCTTTGTCTCGCTCACATACATGATGGACGACAACCCCTGGTTGTCGAATGGAGAAACAAGGCGATAAAGATCACCAAACTGTACCACAGGGCGAATCTCCTTATACTCAGAGATGGCTTTCTTGCAGAGAGCCTTCTCCTCATCAGTCATGTTCTTAGGCTGAATCTCCATGCCGAGACGACCGCTCATTGCCACGTCGATGCGATACTTCAAGCTGGTAGTACGGAACACAGTATGATTTGGCACAGCCGAAATATGGCTTGCCATGGCGATGGCTGGGAAGAAGTAGCTGGTACCATACTGCATATAGATGCGCTGCATGGCATCGGTATTGTCGCTCACCCAAAACTCGTCGAAGCCACGGAGCATGCCCCAATTAGCTCTACCACCACCACTGGCGCAGCACTGGATGGCCACATCCTTGTACTTGGCACGAATTCGATCGATGACCTTGGCAAAACCCTCATGGTAAGCGATATAGAGATGGCTCTGGTCGGCGGTTGGCAGGTATTGGCTACCATGATTCATAATCGCCATATTGGCATCCCACTTAATGTAGGCTATATCTGGATATTTAGTAAGTAAATTGTCTACCACGCCGAACACGAAGTCCTGCACCTTAGGATTAGACAGGTCGAGCACCAACTGGGTGCCTCCACGGCCCAACACGGCATCACGCTTTGGAGCCTTGATGATCCAGTCTGGATGTTTCTCGTAAAGTTCGCTCACCGTATTGGTCATCTCCGGCTCAATCCAGATACCAAACTTCACCTGGTTTTTCTTGGCATCACGAATCAAGCCCTCTATGCCGTCAGGCAACTTATTGGTATCCACCACCCAGTCGCCGAGGGCACAATTGTCCGTCTTGCGAGGATATTTCTTGCCAAACCATCCATCGTCCATCACGAAAAGTTCGCCACCCATGCTATGGATGTCAGCCATCATCTGATCCATACCCTTCTGGTTGATGTCGAAATAGACACCTTCCCAGGAGTTCAACAAGATGTCACGCTCCTTGTCGCCATGAGCTAGGACATACTTTCGTCCCCATTTATGGAAATTGCGGCTAGCGCCACTCAATCCCTCGGTGGAATAAGTCAAGGCAAGCGCAGGAGTCTTGAAAGTCTCGCCCTTCTTGAGATGATACTCCGAGTTTTGCTCATTGATGCCAGCGAAGAAATAATGATATTCCGTATCGTCTGTCACCGTCTTGAGTTTATAGTTTCCGCTATATTCCAGAGCAGCCCCGATTACATCACCCGAGTTTTCCTGTCCCTTTCCATTGAGCGAGAACATCACCTCGCCATGGTCGGTATGCGAATTGCGCGTACCATCGTTGTTACGGATTACGAACTCGCCCGGCTGCAATTTCTCATGGCTCAGCTGCGCCTCAGCAGCCCAAGTGCCCGAGAGATGACTCATCCAGACATCGCCACGGCGGATTGGGAGCATCGCCGACGCAAAGGTAGTCAGGGTAACCGTACCCTTCTCACCATTTTTAATTTCCGTCCAAGCCTCAATCATATCCACATCCTTGTAGGCACGATACTTCAAGTCTACCTTTATATTATATACAGGATCCTTGAGATGGACGGTCGTGACGGTGGCATTCGCCTCCTCCTTCACCTCGCTGCCCGTGGCAACGAGAGCAGTAGAGAGATTACCGTCGCTATGGCGCATGGCAAGCGCAGCCTCGGCTGGCGTATTCAAGCCATAAGCAGGATAAGCATCCATGCGGCCATCGGTAGCCACCTTCAGGTTCTGCAAATCGCTATTGTTTAACTTGGTACCAAAATACAGATACTGCGCCGGCTTGCCGTTCTCCACATCGAGGATGAGCGACATGCCCTTGGTATTGACCGATACCTGCTCTGCCATCGCCGGCATGGCGATGGTCATGAATAAAAATGCTATTGATTTTAACTTCATACGATATATATAGTTCAGTTGTTAGTTCCGATGACAAAGTTAAAAAAATATCTAATATCCTCCAATACTTTCTTGATTTATTTTCAGGAAAAAGCAGAAAAAGACAAACAATAGACAAATAAAGCAAAGAAATGGGAATTGAATTCAAAAGATTTCATAAAAGAAAGGTAAGCTTTGAAGAAAAGTTAGTACCTTTGCAAAGCATAAGTCCTTAGCCTTTGGCAAATGGCTTTACTAAAAATATAACTAAAAGATACGAAACAAAATGAAACTCAAAATATTTTTCAGTCATAAGGAAGAACTATGGAACTCATGGTCTCATGCAGGAGGCATCCTGTTGGGCGTAGTGTTTGGCACCATCTTCCTATATTGGTGCATCAGCTACCACAATGGATGGGCGACGGCGGGCATCATCCTCTATCTCTTCGGCATGCTCATGTCGTATATAGCTTCCACCACCTACCATGCCTTGTCTGCTTGGAGCAAGTGGAAGGAGCGACTCCGCAAGTGGGATCATGCCGCCATATACTGGCACATCGCTGGTTCCTACTCGCCTATCACGCTGATTGCCATGCGCGAACAAGGCTATTGGGGATGGAGCTTCTTCATCTTTATTTGGGCTTGCGCAATAGCTGGTACGGTGATGAGCTTCGCTAAGCTCAAGGACCATAGCAACCTGGAGACGCTCTGCTTCGTGGGGATGGGATTGTCGGTGCTCGTCGCCTTCAAGCCTTTGATTGATTCGGTATCGGCTGCCACCGTATGGTGGATTGTCGCCGAGGGTGTCTGCTACATCACGGGTGCCGTGTTCTATAGCATCAACAAGCGGAAATACATGCACTCTGTGTTCCATTTCTTCGTCTTGGCGGGTAGCATCTGCCACATCATCGCCGTATGGGACATCCTCATGAAATACATCTAAGATTTAAAGCTCGTAAGATAATCGATTCTCTTACGAGCTTTTATTATGCCCTTTATATAATCTAGGTGGAAACGTTAACGATGTGTTAAAGTCGGAAAATAATTGTAGAAAAGCTTGGAGCATATTGCAGAAAAGACTACCTTTGCAGTGTCCTATTGAAGTAGTACACTAAAACATTAAATATTATGATAAAGATTAAAGACATCGATTTCAGATACCCAGGTAGCAAACACCTCGTGTTCAGAGATTTCTCCTTGGAGCTCAAGGAGAACAACATCTATGGCTTGCTCGGCAAGAACGGTACAGGCAAGAGCACCCTGCTCTACCTCATCAGCGGACTGCTCCGCCAGCAGAACGGTACCATCCTCGTGGATGGCATCTCGGCACAAGAGCGCAAAGCCGACATGCTCAAGGAGATATTCATGGTACCCGAGGAATTTGAACTGCCTAACGTTTCGCTCTCCACCTACGTGAAGATGAACCAAGGTTTCTATCCTAACTTCTCGCAGGAAGTGCTGGAGAACTGCCTTAAGGATTTTGATTTGCCAATCTCTCTCAAGTTGAACGAACTCTCGATGGGACAGAAGAAGAAGGTATTCATGAGTTTCGCACTCGCCACAGGTACCCAATTTCTCCTAATGGACGAGCCAACCAATGGTCTCGACATCCCATCGAAGAGCCAGTTCCGCAAAGTGATAGCCAAGAATATGACCGATGAGCGCACCCTCATCATCTCCACCCACCAAGTACATGATATTGAATCGCTGCTCGACCACATCGTCATCATGAACCAGAGCCAACTCTTGCTCAATGCTTCTGTCTCAGACATCTGTGAGAAATACAGCTTCGAGTATCGCAACCCACAGGAGATGGACGACACCATGCTCTACGCCGAACCTACCCTGCAAGGCAACGCCACCATCTGCAAGCGACAAGAGGGAAGCAACGAGACACAGATGAACCTCGAATTGCTCTTCAATGCAGTAATCAACGGAAAGTTAGCTGAATAAACACCTCACATCATTTACACATTTCGTAGGGCGAAAGCCCGAATTAAATACATACAATTATGAACAAAACATTTGATTTACATAGATTTGGAATGGTACTGCGTTGGGACTTGCTTACCAACAAGAAGAGATACATTTTTGGTCTTTTGGGACTCATTCTAGGATTCACAGGATGCTTTGTCGGCTGCCTATACTCTAGCCGTGGATGGGCAAATGCCATTGCACATGGTGAGTCAGCTCCTGGCGCACCATCTCTGAATGATTTTTATATCGACCAGACCTATAACTTCTTCTGGATATTTCTCAGCATCGTCATGGTTGTCATGGCTGCAAAGATATTCCACAACATGAAGCATAAACTGAGCCGTGAGAGCTTCTTGATGCTACCTGCGACAAGCTTGGAAAAATTCATAGCCCGTCTTCTCCTCATGAGCGTGGGAGCTTTCTTCATGGTATTGGTGGCATTGGTGGGAGGCGACATGATCCAATTTTTGTTTAGCTTCGCCATTACGCCCACTTTCCACATAAGTATCACATGGCCAATCCTAAGTAAATGGGGAACTATTTTTATTAATAACACAAATATAGAAACAATTTGTGCCATACTGTTCATTCACTCCTTCTGCACATTGGGTGGTTCTTTCTATCGCAAACAATCAGTCATTCTTACTTTGGTTACGGGTTGTATTCTTGCTTTTATATTTGGTTATACTATTACAGAATTGCACGAACTGGGAGTATTTCCATTAAATGGACACATGAACGCAGACGAAATACAAACAACCATCTGTGAAATCCTAGCCATTAACTTCAGCTTAGCATTTACAGGCTTCAACTACTGGGCATCATACAAACTTTTTACTCGTATGCAAGTAATCTGCAACAAGTGGATAAATATCTAACAAGCTTATGTCAGGTTTAAGCCTATTCATCTAAGGATAAGAATTGTACATCTAAAAAAGAGAATTCAAATTTAACGATTATGAATTTCAGCAATGATAAAGCCATATACATTCAGATAGCCGAGCGTCTCTGCGACGAGATTCTGGCTGGCAAATACAAGGAGGACGAGCGAATACCGAGCGTTCGAGAGTACGCCGTGCTGCTGGAGGTGAACGCCAACACAGCTGTGAAGGCATACGATCTGCTGGCTAGTGATGAGGTTATCTACAACAAGCGAGGACTGGGTTACTTCGTTTCCGCAGGAGCGAAGAAGCAAATCAAGAAGACTCGCAAGAAAGAGTTTATGAAAGAACGCCTCCCGGAACTCGCCCGACAGATGTCGCTCCTCGACATCTCCATCGACGAGGTGAAGGAGGAATTGGAGAAAGACCTCAAGAAAATCAAGGTTTAACCAAACCATTGGATGCCTTGATACGCATCCAATGGATCAAAACATAACCGATATGATAGTACCCATTTTGCTCAAAAGTATCTTTTTCACCTCAATTTTAGCTTTCTATATAATAAGATGTATATGAGAACGTTTTAGAAATATCAGTTCGCTTGCAACTTTCCAAGAGTTGCAAGCGTCTAAGGTTTATAGTTCTAATCAATAATAACCGTTGGGAGTTTCTCCCGACACTAAATACAACATCATGTCATTGATTCATCTAAAAGACGTCAACAAGACTTACCAGGGTGCCCAGCCTCTGCACGTGTTGAAGGGTATCGATCTCGACATCGAGCGAGGCGAGTTCGTCAGCATCATGGGCGCATCCGGCTCGGGCAAATCCACCTTATTAAATATATTGGGTATTCTCGACAATTACGATACGGGTGAATACCGACTCAACGATGTCCTCATCAAGGACCTCTCGGAGACTCGTGCCGCCGAATATCGTAACAAGATGATTGGTTTCATCTTCCAGTCGTTCAACCTCATCTCCTTCAAGACTGCCGTGGAAAACGTGGAATTGCCCCTGTTCTATCAAGGCGTGAGCCGCAAGAAGCGCCACGAGATGGCGATGGAATATCTCGACAAGCTAGGACTGAAACAGTGGGCTAACCACTACCCCAACGAGATGTCGGGCGGACAGAAACAACGTGTAGCCATCGCCCGAGCCCTCATCACCAAGCCCGAAATCATCCTTGCCGATGAACCTACTGGCGCCCTCGACTCCAAGACGAGCGTGGAAGTGATGGACCTCCTGAAGGAACTCCACAAAAAGGAGGGAATGACCATCGTGGTGGTGACCCACGAGAGCGGCGTAGCCAACGAGACCGACAAAGTTATCCACATCAAGGATGGCCTCATCGGAAGCATCGAGGAAAACTACGACCACCATCTCGTATCGAAAGACTACGTCAAGTAATTTTTTATCTCAAGAATTTGAGAATTAGAGAATTTTTGAAAAAACTCGAATATAATGAGAGAATTAATCAAAGAAATATGGAGCACTTCGAAGCGCAACAAGTTGCGTACTTCGCTCACAGGCTTTGCCGTTGCCTGGGGAATCTTCATGCTGATTTTCCTCTTGGGTGCCGGCAATGGTCTGATTAACGCCCAGTTGCAACAGAGCGACCGCTTCCTTGCCAACTCAATGTTGGTCTTCGGCGGACAAACCTCCAAAGCTTACAATGGTCTAAAGGAAGGTCGCCCCATCACCCTCAACGACAAGGACCTGACGATTACCGCCAAGACATATGGTCATGTGGTGGGCGACGTGGGAGGGCAGTTACAGCAAGCCAACGTCAACATCATATACGGCGACAACTATGTGGCAGCACAGACCTTGACGGGCGTCGGACCATCACACGTGAAAATCGACAAGACTGAAATCTTGGTAGGACGCTTCATCAACGACATCGACCAAAAAGAACGCCGTAAAGTGGTGGTGTTGAGCCGTGGACAAGCCAAGGAACTCGTCAAGGACTACCGAGCCTTGGTGGGCAAGAACGTCAAGGTGGATAATCTCTCGTTCAAAGTGGTGGGCATCTACAAGGATGATGAATCCCGACAGAACACCGAGGCTTTCTCCGCCTTCTCCACCGTGAAGACCATCTATGCCAAGGGCGACGAGGCGGGCACCATAGAATTCACTCTCAAGAACTTGAAGACAGAGGAACAAAACAAAGCATTCGAAAAAAGCTATCGTGCCAGCGTAAACAACAACCACAAGGCCGCTCCCGACGACAAGCGAAGCATCTGGCTTTGGAACCGATACATGGACAACATCCAGATGAACCAAGGTATCGCCATCATCCAGACAGCCCTTTGGGTTGTGGGGCTCTTCACCCTGCTGAGCGGCATCGTGGGCGTGAGCAACATCATGCTCATCACCGTGAAAGAGCGCACCCGAGAGTTTGGCGTTCGCAAGGCCATCGGAGCCAGACCTTGGTCGATATTGAAACTCATCATCACCGAGAGCATCATCATCACTTCCTTCTTCGGATACATCGGCATGGTGTGCGGCGTGGCAGCCAACGAAATTATGGATGCCACCATCGGTCATACCACCGTGGATACAGGTTTGTTTAAGGCAGCTATGTTCGTGAACCCAACAGTAGGCATCGGCACCTGCATCGGAGCCACCATCACCATCGTTATCGCAGGCACCATCGCCGGACTCATTCCTGCCATCAAGGCTGCGAAAATCCGACCGATAGAGGCGCTGAGAGCGGAATAAAAATAAAGAGATATGAGATTCGACTTAGATACATACAAAGAGATACTCGACACCATCACGAGGAACAAGAGCCGCAGCCTCCTGACGGGCTTCGGTGTGTTCTGGGGCGTGTTTATGCTCATCGCCTTGATGGGCGGTGGACAGGGTCTGAAGGAGATTCTGCAAAACAACTTTCAAGGCTTCGCCACCAACACTGCCGTGATATGGTCGCAAAACACCACCAAGCCCTACAAAGGCTTCAACAAGGGGCGCTCCTGGAACATGGAGCAGAGCGACCTGCAGCGGTTGCGCCAACAGGTGCCAGAGCTGGACGTCATCACCCCGATGCTCTTCGGAGGAAGAAAGACGGTTGTCTTTGGCGACAAGACCTTCAGTGGTTCCACTCAAGGTGTGAATCCCGACTACGCCAAGGTTTCGGCACCCAAGTTGTTTTATGGCAGATACATCAACGAGATGGATGTGCGCCAGCAACGCAAGGTGTGCGTCATAGGCAAGCAGATTTACCAAAATCTCTTCCCCGGTGGCGGCGACCCCTGTGGCAAGAGCGTCAGAGTAGACTCCACCTATTATACTGTGGTGGGAGTAGACTATCGCTCGGGCAACGGTGTGAACTTCGGCGGTCGTGCCGACGAGACCATAACCCTGCCCCAGTCGGTGCTTCGCACAGCCTACAACCGAGGCAACGCCGTAGACATCATTGCCGTCACCGGCAAGCCGGGTGTCGTGATGAGCACCCTGACCAAAAGAATGAGAGAAACCGTGGCAAGAGCTCACAGCATAGACCCAACAGATGAGAAAGGCTTGATGGTCTTCAATACCGAGGTGCTCTTCCAGATGCTCGACAATCTGTTCAAGGGCGTAAACCTCCTCATCTGGATGGTAGGCATCGGAACCCTGCTGGCTGGAGCCATCGGTGTGTCAAACATCATGATGGTGACGGTGAGGGAGCGAACCACCGAGATAGGCATCCGCCGAGCTATCGGAGCCACACCGAAGATGATACTCTCCCAAATCATCTCCGAGAGCATCATCCTGACCTTGGTGGCAGGAATGAGCGGCATCATCTTCGGCGTAGCCATCCTGCAAATGCTGGAGATGGCGAACACGACGGATGGCATCCTCACCGCCCACTTCCAAGTAAATTTCTGGACGGCTATATTCTCCGCCATCCTGATTTGCATCCTCGGCGGATTGGCAGGACTAGCACCAGCCTGGCGAGCCATGAGCATCAAGCCTGTGGATGCGATGAGAGACGAGTAAACAATGTTTAAAGAGTAATGTTTAGTGTTTAATTACGCAGAATGAAAATATAAGATATTCGAGATATGAAAAAGTATTCAAAGTTGATTGTTGCGGCGATAGTCGCCTTGATTTTCATCGGAACCTTCGTGTTCCTCTATCAGAAATCACAGCCTAAGCCTGTGGAATACACCGAGTTGACTCCCAAGATGGCAGATGTATTGAAGACCACCGTCATCACGGGTAAAATCGAACCTCGCAACGAGGTGAGCGTGAAGCCACAGATTAGCGGTATCATCACCGAGATTTGCAAGCAGGCGGGCGATTACGTTCAGGCTGGCGAGGTGATTGCCAAGGTAAAGGTAATCCCAGACATGGGACAGCTCAGTTCGGCGCAGGCTCGTATGCGCTTGGCTGGCATCAACCTGAAGCAAGCACAAGTAGACTATGGGCGCGAGGAACAGCTCTTCAAGAAGCAGTTGGTAAGCGCCGACGAGTTCGACAAGGTGAAGCAAGCCTTGAAGCAGGCAAGAGAAGAAGTGGTTGCCGCCGAAGACAACCTCGAGGTGGTGCGCGACGGCGTATCGAAGAGCAACGCCAGTGCCTCTTCCACCCTCATCCGCTCCACCATCTCGGGCATCATCCTCGACATCCCTGTGAAGGTGGGTAACTCCGTGATTCTCGCCAACACCTTCAACGACGGAACCACCATCGCCTGCGTGGCAAACATGAACGACCTCATCTTCCGTGGCAACATCGACGAGACCGAGGTGGGCAGCTTGGTTACGGGCATGCCGATGAAGATAACCATCGGTGCCTTGCAAGACTTGAAGTTCGACGCCAACCTGGAGTACATCTCCCCAAAGGCGGTGGAAAACAATGGTGCCAATCAGTTTGAGGTCAAGGCTGCCGTTCGCTCTACCAAGGGCGGTAAGATTCGTTCGGGCTACAGTGCCAATGCCGAGATCGTGCTGGCGAAGGCTTTGCATGTGCTCA
>DJSH01000085.1:70699-71826 GCA_002440225.1 Candidatus Segatella violae | reverse complement strand
TTGGGATTGAAGGACAAGGTAAGAGGTCCGCAAATCGTAGCCGACAATAAGGGTGATGACGAATAAGTCGTCACCTTTTTTATGTTTTCTGTAAATCAGTTCTATCTATCTGTAATATATATAATAAGGTTTTGAGAGAAAAGTTGTACCTTTGCAACCGGAAATTGGAAAAAGACTTATTTAAAGATTAAAAAGACTATGTTTTTAGAAAATATTCAATCACCCAAAGATGTGAAGGTGCTCACGATGAAGCAGCTCCATGAGTTGGCAAAGGAAATCCGTGACGGCATCTTGAACCGTGACAGCAACATCGGTGGCCACGTAGGTCCTAACCTCGGTATCGTGGAGGCAACCATCGCCATGCACTATGTGTTCAACTGCCCAGAGGACAAGTTCATCTTCGACGTTTCTCACCAGAGTTATCCACACAAGATGTTGACTGGCCGTGCCTATGGCTATTACGACAACAGCCGCTTCCAGGAGATTTCCGGCTATAGCAGCCCTACGGAGTCACCTGCTTACGACCAGTTTGAGCTCGGCCACACCTCTACCTCCATCTCCCTTGCCACCGGTCTGCAGAAGGCTCGCGACATCAAGGGCACCAAGGAGAACATCGTGGTAGTGATAGGTGACGGCTCGCTGAGCGGCGGCGAGGCACTCGAAGGTCTCGACGAGGCTGGCGAACTCGGCACAGGCATCATCATCGTGGTGAACGACAACGAGATGAGCATCGCCGAGAACCATGGTGGTCTCTACAAGAACCTCGCTCTTCTGCGTGAGACCAACGGCAAGGCAGAGTGCAACCTCTTCCGTGCCATGGGCTTGGACTATAAGTATGTAGCCGATGGCAACGATGTGGAGACACTCATCAAGACATTCGAGGAAGTGAAGAACATCGACCACCCTATCGTCATCCACATCCACACCGAGAAAGGCAAGGGATACGCTCCTGCCGAGAAAGACAAGGAGACTTGGCACTGGAGCATGCCGTTCGACATAGAGACAGGCAAGCTCAAAAAACAAGATAATGGCGAGGATTACGGCAATCTGACCGCAGAATACTTGCTCGCAGAAATGAAGAAAGACAAGCACTTGGTGGCAGTTACCTCTGGTACTCCTACCGTGGC
>DJSH01000085.1:49203-70624 GCA_002440225.1 Candidatus Segatella violae | reverse complement strand
GCTGTGGCTATGATTTCGGGTATGGCAAAGGGTGGTTTGCGCCCTGTATACAATGTATATAGCACTTTCATCCAGCGCACCTACGACCAGATAGCCCAAGATCTTTGCATCAATGGCAACCCTGCCGTCATCAACCTTTTCTGCGCTTCGATGTATGGCATGAACGACATTACCCACATCGGTTTCTACGACATCCCGATGCTCAGCAACATCCCTAACCTCGTATATCTCGCCCCTACTTGCTGGGAGGAGTACAAGGCGATGCTCGGCTGGGGCATCAAGCAGACAGAGCACCCAGTGGCTATCCGTGTGCCAGGCGGCGCAGTGACCCATAGCGACGAGAAATTCGACGATGATTACTCAGAGCTGAACCGTTTCAAGATGACCCACAAGGGAAGCAAGATAGCTATCGTAGCCCTCGGTGCTTTCTATGGCCTAGGCAAGCAGGTGGCTGCAATGCTCAAGGAGCAGAAGGGCATCGACGCCACCCTCATCAACCCTCGCTTCATCACAGGTCTCGACGAGGAGATGCTCGAAGGCTTGAAGGCTGACCATGAGAAGGTTATCACCCTGGAGGATGGAGCCTTGGAAGGTGGATTCGGCGAGAAGATAGCCCGTTTCTATGGCGACAGCGACATAAAGACCTTCTGCTTCGGCATCAAGAAGGGACTCTACGATCGCTACGACTACCAGAAGATAGCAACCGACAACGAGCTCACCCCAGAACAGATTGTGGCTCGCGTATAGTATGCGAGAACTTAGGCTAAGAAATTGTAATACTTCATATTTCCAATAATAAAAGCGGCGTTTCTCTGTGATAGAGGAACGCCGCTCATTGTTTTTATCTTTTAGAAATGCAACCTTTAGATGTTGTCTTTCTCGATGTCCTTGAAATAGCGATAGGTACCGAGTTTCAGCTCGTCGCAAGCCAATTCGTCGCATACGATGATGCCATGCTTGTGGGTTTGCAGCGCACTGATGGTCCAAGCCTGAGTCACGGGGCCTTCGATGGCTGCCTGCAGGGCACGCGCCTTGTTGTGACCGTTGCAGAGAATCATCACCTCCTTGGCATCCATCACGGTGCCCACACCTACGGTAAGCGCCAAGCTAGGCACCTTCTCTGGGTCGCCGTCGAAGAAACGGGAATTGGCTATCTTGGTATCCGTGGTAAGTGTCTTCACACGAGTGCGAGAGGTGAGCGAAGAAAAAGGCTCGTTGAAGGCGATGTGTCCATCAGGTCCGATGCCACCGATGAAGAGGTCGATACCGCCGGCTTCCTTTATCATCTGCTCATAGTGTTGGCACTCTTCCTCCAGGTTCTCGGCGTTGCCGTTCAAGATGTGTATGTTCTCCTTTGGGCAGTCGATGTGATTGAACAGGTTGGTGGCCATGAACGAGTGATAGCTCTCGGGGTGAGACTCAGGCAGCCCCACGTACTCATCCATATTGAATGTGATGACGTGTTTGAACGACACCTTTTCCTCCTTCACCGCCTCGACCAGGTTGGCATACATGCCCTGTGGCGAAGAACCGGTAGGGAGTCCGAGCACGAATGGGCGTTCGGCAGTTGGTTGAAACTTGTTGATGGCTTCCACTACATGATTTGCTGCCCATCTAGACAGCTCGTCATAATCTTTTTCGATAATTACACGCATAGTCTATTCTTTTTATTTAGGTTGTAACTGCAACAAAGGTACAACATTCTTTCTTAACATCATATAGTGGCAGATGAAAAATTATAGTTTTTTACATCTTGGTGGAAATTCTGATAAACATTTCTCCTCAAAAACTTGCATCCTATCAAATGACACCAGCCTATTACACCAAAAAAGAATAGCCCCATATCGCCTTCATCATCTCCTCGCAGAGCTTGGAGAAGTTTTGGCAGAGCTTGGGCGACCATTTCGTCATCCCATACAAGTCTTTCTTCTCCAAGAATATTTCTTCCTGCCAGTCGGTATAGTCATACTCATTAAAATAGCGGGAATAGTCGCTCAGATTGTCGGCTGAGAAGGGGACGATATTCTCCGAACATCCAAACCATTCCGGGCTCATCATCTGATGGGCAAAGGTGGCAAAGGTACAGTCGTCCCTCAAAACATTGAGATGCTTCAAGACGCTCCACACGCAAAACCACTGATTCTTTTTCTGCACCAATACTACCATCTTGCCTATTGATTTTTTCAGTTCCAGTAAATCCACGCTCCTTCCATTCACTACCCAGTTGAATGCCTCGTTGGGTAAATTGCAAGCCTGCTCCTCAGGATGGCTGAGCATAAAGATACGACGGGTAACGACCTGATATTTTGCCAAAACATCTATCAAGATGTCAAACTCCTCGGCAGTAAAGGTGAGATTGGCGAGTTCTTCGCCAGCCTTGTTTATATCATCTATATAATAGAGGAAAGCCAGCTCAAACTTCGGGGGCACTTGTGCCTTCAATTCTCTTCTGGCCTTCAGCCATTGATCTATATCGAGCGGTTTGCCGTCGTTCTCGTATTGCAAACGAGACAGATAGAGGTCGAGACTGCGCTTGCCCTCTTCCGAGTTCAGATATTGCTGCACATTCTGCTCTGTGAGTCGGATTGTGGTCTCGGCTTTGAGAGGACAACTGGTAACATGGCACACTCTTCGGAAATGCAGGAGCAGATAGCTAGTCATGGCATAGAGGCGAAGAAAACTCCAAAGGCGATGCATCGCTTCTACAGACTGAGCGTCTGCCATTTCTTCTGTCTGAGCTTCAGGCATTTCCATGGACAGAACTTCAGGCTTTTCTGTCGATAAAAGCGAAGGGGCTTCTTTTCTTACCATATTTTCTCCCATGACGATGATTCCTTGCAACTGTTGCATCTTCTCTTTCCCCATTCCTTCCATCTCCAACAAGTCGAAGATGCGAGGAAAGATACTGCTCAGTTCGGAAGGAAACATAGGTGACTCGTGGCCTTGCAGAATTTTGCCTTCTTTGAGTTCATTAAGCACTCGGAAAACAAATGGCGAGAACTTTATTTTCACCAGTATTTCCATCTCAGAATGCCAATCTTCGTTTTGCTCCTTGCGCTGGTGGATTACGTCAGCGTGTTGCAGGACGAGGTCTTGGTCTGCCATGTAGCAGAGCCTTGAGACTTTGGTACATAGCGAGTTGATGTCGAAAGCCAGCTCTTGCGAGCTATAGTCTTCCCACCCATCCATCAGCACTTGCACCATCATGCAAAAATGTTTGAGCTGACGGTCGAAAACCTCGTAGCTAAACGAGGCATCCTTATTATATTTTTCTATTTTATCCATCTTTCTTCCTTTCTATCTGCCCTTTCAATTTATTGGATTCTACTTTTAGGCTTTATAGTTTTATCATCTACAAAAGTAAGAAAAATAAATCAAAATCGCAAATTTTCCCACGCCTTTTCCCACGTACCCCCTATATTTTTCCCAAATTGCCGAAAAAAGGCGTGGGAAAAGCGGAAAAAGTTGCAAACCGCATTCTGAATGTATTATCTTTGCACTCGGTTTCGGAAACGATTCCGCTAGATTATCGCAACAACAAAAATCGTGAAAAGTACTTCACACTGCGCCAAAACGGTGTAAGCGAATATGCAGCAGGTAGTTACGAAGGTGTAATAGCAACAACGACACTACACCCACACTACACCACACTTCACCCTCGAAGAGTTCCGACAAGTCTAGCCAACATAATTATTAACTTTTAAATTTTAAACGCCATGCAAAAAGAAAATTTTATTGCTACAAGTGAGTCTACCATCTATCTCGTAGAGAGCTTCCTGGAGGAGAACTATGAGTTCCGACGCAATCTGCTCAGTGGGAAGACCGAGTTTATCACCCTCGGCGAGGATTCTTCCAATGTTTGGAACACTCTCACCAAGGAAGACCTCAACTCCATCGTGCGCCGCGCCAAGAAGCTGGGAATCGGCGGCAAGTCTTCGCCCAAACAAGACATCGAGGAGTACATCGAGTCGAAAGCCATCCCAGATTTCGACCCCATCAAGCACTATCTCGACAAGCTCCCTACATGGGACGGCAAAAATCATGTGGCCGAACTCTTCGGCAGAATACCCGGCATTACTAGCGAAGAGCTTGCCTGGTGCGCCACTTGGCTTCGCTCTGCCGTAGCCCACTGGCTGCACATAGACATGCTGCACGGCAACGAGGTAACCCCTGTCTTCATCGGTCAGCAGGGGTGCGGCAAGAGTACCTTTGCCAATCGACTCTTGCCAGAGGAACTGCGCATGTATTTCCTCGACCACATCAATTTCGCCAACAAGTTTGACTCGGAGATGGCGCTCACCCACAATCTCTACGTCAACATCGACGAGTTCGCCAACATGGGACCTTCCCAGCAGGGCAAGCTGAAGCAGATTCTCTCCAAGGTGAAAGTGAATGGGCGCCCCATCTTCGGCAAGAGCCAGGAAGACCGTCCTCGCTACGCTTCCTTCCTTGCCACCACCAACGATGAGCATCCGCTCTGCGACCCTACGGGCAGCCGTCGCTTCATCTGCATTCGCATTCCTGCCGGCAAATACATCGACAACGGTTCGCCCATCACTTACGACCAGCTCTATGCACAAGTGATGTATGAGCTTCGTCATCAGCATACACCTTATTGGTTCACCAACGACGAGGTGGCTCGCATACAACAGCACAACTATCCATTCTTCAAGACCGACGACATGGAGTCGATGCTGAAATGTTGCTTCCAGGCTCCTGGCCAGGATACAGATGGCAAGTGGTTGATAATAAACGAGATATTCAAGACACTCCAAAAAGAGTATCCGATGATTGTCGACGATCACCGCACCAAGATTCGCATTGGTCAAGCCATGAAATTTCTGAATTGTGAAAGAAAGCGCACCAAGAAAGGACCTGCCTATCTGCTTTGCCCAAAACGAGCTGCCTAGAAGGGTGTAGTGTGGTGTAGTGTGGGTGTAGTGTCAAGCCACACACTACACCCGTATTATCTTCCTTATACACAGCAACTTGAGCCATGTTTGGTGTAGTGTGAAGTAGAAAAGGAAAGCTGAGAGTCTATGCGACGTTTCCAGCCTTACATCGCCTCATCTCGAAAACTGCCTCACTGAGGCAGTAAACTGCCACAACCTAGGCAGTTTACTGCTCCTACGGGGCAGTTTTCTAAACAAGGCTTAGCAGATACGAGCACTACGCCCCGAAGATTATCAAAGAACATCTATAAACATAAAAAAATCAATCCCATTATGAGTCAAAACGAAACAATGTATATTTCAGAGGAAGCCACCTGTCCGATGGCTTCATGCTCTCGCAGCAACACATGCGCCCGCCATGCGGGCTATCAGAAAGCCCTCGCCGAAAAAGCAACTTTCAGCGTTCTGAATCCACAGCTTCTAAAGCTAGACGGCAACAATTGCCCCTACCATCTCGTGGCCGAAAAACAGCTCTGGGCTCGTGGGTTCAAGCGCATGTACGACACCATGCCTTCGGGCAACACCCATTATTTCTCCCACTGCACGCCCTATGCCGAGCGTCAATACTACAAGGCAAAGAAGGGCGAGATACTCATCGACCCCGAGATGCAAAAGGAGCTACTCGCCATATTCGAGCGCAACGGTGCCAACACAAGCATCGGATTCGACAGCTATGAGGAGCGAGTGGTGCTGGTGGAGAAATAAGCATCGGGCAAGAGCGGAGTCTGGCTGCCAAAGATTTGCCCCCAAATACGCCCCCAAAATGCTTGTTTCTCTAAAAAACTCCTTATTTATTTTGTAGTGTGACAAAATAAATGTAATTTTGCACCTTGAATGGGAATATACCTTATTATATTTAAGGAAAAGCCCCGGCAAAAGATAAATTTCATAACAAGATAAGACAAGAAAGAAAACAAAATAAACAAGATAAAACAATGGAATACAACTTCAGAGAAATCGAGAAGAAATGGCACCAGAAATGGGTCGAGAACAAGACCTACAAGGTGACTGAGGATGAAAACAAGAAGAAGTACTATGTGCTCAACATGTTCCCTTATCCATCAGGAGCGGGATTGCACGTAGGTCACCCACTGGGCTACATCGCCAGCGACATCTATGCTCGCTACAAGCGTTTGAATGGTTACAACGTACTGAACCCTATGGGATACGATGCTTATGGATTGCCTGCCGAACAGTATGCCATCCAGACCGGTCAGCACCCTGAGGTAACCACCGTTGCCAACATCAACCGCTACCGTGAGCAGCTCGACAAGATTGGCTTCTCTTTCGACTGGGACCGCGAGGTTCGCACCTGCGACCCTAAGTATTACCATTGGACTCAGTGGGCTTTCCTGAAGATGTTCAACTCCTTCTTCTGCAACGCTTGCCAGAAGGCGCAGCCTATCGAGAAGCTCATCAAGCACTTCGAGGAGAAGGGTTCTGCCGACCTCAACGTGGCTCAGAACGAGCAACTTGACTTCACTGCCGAAGAGTGGAAGGCTTACGACGACGTGAAGAAACAGCAGGTATTGATGAACTACCGCATCGCCTACCTCGGCGAGACGATGGTAAACTGGTGCCCTGGCTTGGGTACAGTATTGGCTAATGATGAGGTAGTGAACGGCGTGAGCGAGCGTGGTGGCTATCCTGTCATCCAGAAGAAGATGCAGCAGTGGTGCTTGCGTACTTCCGCTTACTCTCAGCGTTTGCTCGACGGGCTGGAGACCATTCAGTGGAGCGACTCTATCAAGGAGACTCAGAAGAACTGGATTGGTCGTTCAGAGGGTACTGAAGTTGTATTCTCCGTGAAGGACAGCGACGTGAAGTTCACCATCTTCACCACCCGTGCCGACACTATGTTTGGTGTTACCTTCATGGTCTTGGCTCCAGAGAGCGAGTATGTTCAGCAGGTAACTACCGCCGAGCAGAAGGAAGAGGTAGAGAAGTATCTCGACTACGTGAAGAAGCGCACCGAGCTCGACCGTATGGCTAACCACAGCGTAACAGGTGTATTCTCAGGAAGTTATGCCATCAACCCATTCACTGGAGAGGCAATCCCAGTGTGGATTTCAGAATATGTATTGGCTGGTTATGGTACAGGTGCCATCATGGCTGTACCTGCTCACGATAGCCGCGACTACGCTTTCGCCAAGCACTTCAACCTGCCTATCATTCCTCTTATCGAGGGTGCAGATGTATCGGAGGAGAGTTTCGATGCCAAGGAAGGTATCGTAACCAACTCACCTGTAGCTGGCAAGCAGGGCTTGGACGGTTTCTCTCTCAACGGCTTGACCGTGAAAGAGGCTATCGCCAAGACCAAGAAGTTCGTAACCGAGAAGGGTATCGGTCGTGTGAAGGTGAACTATCGTCTTCGCGACGCCATCTTCTCTCGCCAGCGTTACTGGGGTGAGCCATTCCCTGTATATTACAAGGACGGAATGCCACAGATGGTACCAGAGGAGTGCTTGCCACTCGAATTGCCTGAGATTGAGACCTATAAGCCAACAGAGACAGGCGAGCCACCATTGGGCAGAGCCAAGAAGTGGGCTTGGGACGCTGAGAAGAAGCAGGTGGTTGACAAGAGTCTCGTAGATAACAAGACCGTGTTCCCATTGGAGCTCAACACCATGCCAGGTTTCGCAGGTTCTTCTGCTTACTACCTCCGCTATATGGACCCTCACAACGACAATGCCCTCGTAAGCAAGGAGGCAGACGAGTACTGGCAGAACGTGGACCTCTACGTAGGTGGATGCGAGCACGCCACAGGTCACTTGATTTACTCTCGTTTCTGGAACAAGTTCCTCTTCGACCTCGGCGTAAGCTGCAAGGAAGAGCCATTCCAGAAGTTGGTGAACCAGGGTATGATCCAGGGTCGTTCTAACTTCGTATATCGCATCAACAGCGACGACCACGACAAGGCTCCTGTATTCGTAAGCTGCGGCTTGAAGAAGGATTACGACGTAACCCCTATCCACGTGGATGTGAACATCGTAAGCAACGACCAGCTCGACATCGAGGCATTCAAAGCTTGGCGCCCTGAGTACCAGAACGCTGAGTTCATCTTGGAGGATGGCAAGTACATCTGCGGATGGGCTATCGAGAAGATGAGTAAGAGTATGTTCAACGTGGTGAACCCAGATATGATTGTCGAGAAGTATGGTGCCGACACCTTGCGTCTCTACGAGATGTTCTTGGGTCCTGTGGAGGCAAGCAAGCCTTGGGATACCAACGGCATCGACGGTTGCCACCGTTTCTTGAAGAAGTTCTGGGGCTTGTTCTACGAGAACCGCACCGACAACTTCTTGCCATCCGACGAGGCAGCCAAGCCAGAGAGTCTGAAGAGCGTACACAAGCTCATCAAGAAGGTGACCGAGGACATCGAGAAGTTCTCTTACAACACCTCTATCTCAGCCTTCATGATTGCCGTGAACGAACTCGGTCAGCAGAAGTGCCACAACAAGGAACTCTTGAAGGATCTCGTCATCCTCATCGCTCCATTCGCTCCACACATCGCAGAAGAGCTCTGGGCAGCACTTGGCGAAGAGGGCAGCGTTTGCGACGCACAGTGGCCTAAGTACGATGAGCAGTACCTGAAGGAGAACGACATGCAGCTCACCATTTCCTTCAATGGTAAGGCTCGCTTCCAGATGACCTTCCCTGTGGATACCCCTAACGAGGAAATCCAGAAGCAGGTATTGGCAGACGAGAAGAGCCAGAAGTACTTGGAAGGATTCAACGTGCTGAAGGTAATTATCGTGCCAAAGAAGATTGTCAACGTCGTGTTGAAAAAGTAATGATTATATGCAAATAGCAATCAGTCAAAATATAAAGAACGAGATCAAGGATTATTTTTACATAACCCTTGGTCTCTTATTGTATACGTTCGGATTCACGGTATTCTTGCTTCCCTATCAGATTGTGACAGGAGGCGTCACCGGTTTGGCTGCCGTCATCTATTACGGCACCAACATCCCTATCTCCTTGTCCTACTTTGTCATCAACGTGGCATTGCTCGCCTTGGCATTGAAGATATTGGGCTTCAAGTTCATGGTGAAGACAGTGTATGCCATCATCATGCTTTCCGTATTCCTTGCCGTGGCGCAAGACCTGGCTACAGGACCGCATGGAGAGATGACGCAGGTATTGGGAAAAGGGCAAGACTTCATGTCGCTTGTCATAGGATGCTGTTGCACAGGCCTTTCGCTCGCCATCGTCTTTCTGCACAATGGTAGTACGGGCGGCACCGACATCATCGCAGCCGTAGTCAACAAGTATCACAACATCTCATTGGGAAGAGTGCTCATCTTCGTGGATTTCCTCATCGTGGGCAGTTCATTCTTTGTTTTCAACGACAAGCCAGGCTTCGAGACGATAGATGCCGTAAGAAAGGTGGTATTTGGTCTCTGCACCATGGTCATCGAGAACTTGATGCTCGACTATGTGATGAATGCCCGTCGGGAAAGTGTGCAGTTCTTGATATTCAGCAAGAAATATCAGGAGATAGCCAATGCCATCGGTACCCAGATGGACCATGGCGTTACCATCTTGGATGGACATGGCTGGTACACGGGCAATGAGATGAAAGTGCTCTGTATCTTGGCCAAGAAAAACGAGAGCACCTACATCTTCCGTATCGTGAAAATCATCGACCCTAACGCCTTCGTGAGCCAAAGCTCCGTCATCGGTGTATATGGCGAGGGATTCGACGAGATGAAAGTGAAAATCAAAGAGAAAGATATCAAGAAAATACAAAATGAAGATAGTATTCGCAACCAATAACCAGCATAAGCTACAGGAGATAAGAGACATCCTGGGCAGTAAGTTTGAGATTGTTTCGCTCAAGGAGATAGGATGCGATGTGGACATTCCCGAGACTGGCGAAACGCTGGAGGAGAACGCCCTTCAAAAGGCACAATATGTCTACGACCACTACCACTTGAGTTGCTTCGCCGACGATACCGGCTTGGAAGTAGAGGCGCTGGATGGAGCCCCAGGCGTACACAGTGCCCGCTACGCAGAGGGCACCGACCACGACAGCGAGGCAAACATGGCGAAATTGCTGCGCGAGCTGGATGGCAATGAGAACCGCAAGGCCCGTTTCCGCACCGTCATCTGCTTGATTCAGAAGCAAGATATCTGTCCTTGCGGCTGCACCAGCATCAAGAAAATACACCAGTTCGAAGGCATCGTGAACGGCACCATCGACACAGAGAAGCATGGCACCGAAGGCTTCGGCTATGACCCAATATTCATACCCGAAGGCTATGACAAGAGCTTCGCCGAGCTGGGCGAAGAAATCAAGAACAGCATCAGCCACAGAGCTCGTGCCGTAGCCAAACTGGCTGAGTTTCTCAACCAGAAACCAGCAATACTCAACCGATAAACACCCCACATGATTAATACAATTTCGATATTAATCCCTACATACAATCATGTATGCCTAGGGCTTGTAGAAAAACTGCAAGCCCAGGCTGCATCTTTGTCTAACTTTGAATACGAGATACTGGTGGCAGACGATGGATCAACCGACCGATTCACCATCGCCGAAAACCGCCACATACGCGAGTTGCCCTACTGCCGTTTCATCGAACGAGAGAAAAACGTAGGAAGGGCTGCCATCCGTAACTTTTTGGCAAAGCATGCCTTGCATCCCTGGTTGCTCTTCATCGACTGCAACATGAGCGTCGTCCATCCCCAGTATCTCTCCACTTATCAACATACCGAGGAGAACGACGTGATATATGGCGGATACCAAATCAAGCCCAACCCAGAACTGATGCAGCACAACTTGCGCTACATCTTCGAAAGTCGTAGCCCTCAAAACGGCGACCATCAACTGCGCCAAGCCCATCCATACCGAGATTTCCATACCTCCAATTTCCTCATCAAGCGAAGCATCATCGAGCGATTCCCTCTGGATGAACGATTCAAGCACTATGGTTATGAGGATGTTTTGTTTGGCAAAACGCTGAAAGACAACCATATCACCATCACCCACATAGACAATCCACTGGGTTATGAACACTTTGTGGGCAACATGACATTCATCAGCAAAACCGAGGAAAGTCTCCATTCGCTGCAACTATTCAAGGATGAATTGCGAGGTTATTCCAGAGTTATCACCTATGCAGATAAATTGAAATCGCTGCATCTTTACCCTGTGTGCCAAAAATTATTTCCATGGCTCAGCCTGCCCATCAAGGCAAAACTCACAGGCAATAAGCCCAGCATCTTCTGGTTTGACATATATAAGTTATTATACTTTATTCATTTAGACTCATGAGCAAGAAAATCATCTTCGTCCTCTCGTTTCTGATACTTCAGTTCATCTCATTCCATGCAACGGCTGCCATCGGCGACTGGAAATCCTATATGGCTTATCACGACGTGCAAGAGATGGAACAAGCCGGAAACCTCGTCTTCGTGCAGGCTTCCAACAACCTCTACGTCTACAATAAGAACGATCAAAGCATCCAGACTTTCGGCAAGACCGACTATCTAAACGATTGCGACATCCAGCACATCGCCTACTGCAAAAGTGCCAAACGACTGCTCATACTCTATCACAACAATAATATCGACCTCATGAACACAGCCAATTATGAGGTACTCAATCTCTCCGACTACTATTCTGCCTCGACTACAGGCGACAAGACCGTGAACGACATCTATATAAATGGCAGCAACGCTTACCTGAGCAACGGATTCGGCATTGTAAAGCTTAATATGAGCAAGGCAGAGATAAGCGATACCTACAACCTAGGATTCAAGGTGGATTGGTGTGATATAAAAGACAACTACATCTATGCCTACAGCCTACAGCGAGGACAATATCGAGCCCTACTCTCCACCAATCTACTCGACAAAAGCAACTGGAGCCGTGTAGGCGAGTACGTGAAGAAACAGGCTGAGGACAAAAGCAAACTCAAACAATTGGTAAGCACCTTGAACCCAGGAGGGCCTAAATACAACCATTTTTGGTATATGAAGTTTGCCAACAATCGCCTATATACCTGTGGCGGAGCTTTCCTTTCAGGCATCTCCACGGTAAGTCGCCCTGGTACCATACAAATATTAAAAGACGGCAACTGGCAAATACTGCAAGACCAGTTGCGCTCCATCACAGGCTATTCGTATCAAGACATCAACTGCGTGGAACCCGATGTCAACAATGCTAATCATATCTTCGCCTCAGGAAGAACAGGACTGTATGAGTTTACCGATGGCAAGCTGACACATTATTATAATAAGGACAACAGCATCCTGGAGGGAGCCGTAGATGGCGACAAGATACTAGATAACAACTATGTGCTGGTACATAGCTTATTATCAGACAAGAATGGCTCGCTCTGGCTGCTCAACAGTCAAGCACAACACAACTCAATCATCCAAATGAAAGACAACCAACTTGTCGCCCATCCCCATCCAGAGTTGATGGCAAACGGCTACAGCCTTCCCGCCATGGTAGGAATGATGAAAGACAGCGAGGGGCAGATATGGTTTGTCAACGACAATCACGAGAATCCCGCCATCGTATGCTATCATCCAGAAAACGACGAGGTATCGGTGATGAAGAAACCTTTTACCAATCAAGACGGCACCGACATCAACTTATATTATATAAGGTGTATCAAGGAAGACCTAGACCACAACCTGTGGATAGGTACCGACCAAGGTCCTTTCTACATCACCCCACAAGAGCTTTCAGAAGACAAGCCTGCGCTCACGCAAGTGAAAGTACCAAGAAACGACGGCACCAACTACGCCGACTACTTGCTGAGTGGTGTAGACATCACCTGCATTGCCATCGACGAAGCCAACCGCAAATGGCTGGGTACCAGCAACAATGGCATCTATCTCATTAGCAATGACAATCTCACACAGATACACCATTTCACAGTGAGCGACAGCCCATTGCTATCCAATACCATCGAATCGCTAGCCATCAACAATACTACTGGCGAAGTATTCATCGGAACAGATAAGGGACTCTGCTCCTACATGAGTGATGCAAGCCGACCAAACGAAAAAATGACCAAAGACAATGTGTGGGCATACCCCAACCCCGTAACTCCCGACTACACCGGGCTCATCACCATCACAGGCCTCTCAATGGATGCCGACGTGAAGATAGCAGGCACCAGTGGCACACTGGTCAATGAAGGCAGAAGCAATGGAGGTACCTACACCTGGGATGGTTGCGACCAGAAAGGCAAGCGAGTGGCAAGTGGCATCTATATGGTAGAGACCGCCACCAGTGAAGGCAACAAGGGCACCGTCTGCAAGATAGCCATCATCAGATAAAGACAAACAGAGCATGAAACTAAGCATCATCATTCCCATATACAACGCCGAACAAACCCTGAAACGTTGCATCGAGAGCATTCTGAATCAATCGTTCACCGACTATGAGCTGATACTCATAGACGACGGATCAAACGATAAGAGCGCCTTCATATGTGATGAGTTCAAACAGATTGATGGAAAGATAAAGGTGAAACATCAGAAAAACAAGGGACTGAGTGCCGCTCGCAACGCAGGCTTGGAAATGGCGCAAGGCGAATACATCACGTTTGTGGACAGCGATGACAGTATCAGCGAGAACACCTTGCAAGATTTGATGGACGAACTAACCCTACATCCCAATGCAGACATCCTGGAATATCCCATACTTGAGCGAATAGGGCATTCCACCAAGGAAAGACTCCTCACCTTCACTCCTCGTGAATACAATGACGCCGCAGCGTATTGGCTCAGAGAGCGAGCTTATCATCACACCTACGCCTGCAACAAGATATACAAGCGACAACTCTTCGCCGCCATCCACTTCCCCGAAGGGAAAATCTTTGAGGATGCACTCACTCTCCCCTATCTGATAGGATTGACAGACATGGGAAACAAGGCAGGCAACATCATCATCCGAATGACCGACAAGGGCAGATACCTTTATGAATGGAATCCCCAAGGCATCACCAACAATGCCCGTCCAGAAGACTTGAGACAATTATGCGAGGGACATATGAAAGTTCTCGAAAACATCGTCGAGAGTCTAAAGAAAGACGATAGCTTGATGTCAACTTATCAATCCGAGCTACAAGACTTCATGACCCAAATACTCAACATTTCCCTCGACATATACGAGCTATCAGGGCAATACGAGCCGCAACCGCTTCTCATCAAATATGTAAGGAGGCTGCACAATAAAAAGCTTATCACCACGTTTAAACTCAAAATGCTATATTTATTAGGTTATCACACGTTATGCAAAATCAACAAACTCATACACAAGATATACAGACACCATTAGTAAGTTTCATCGTAACAACTTACAACCTCCCAGCCAACTACCTCAAAGAGTGCCTGGAGAGCATCACGCAGTTATCACTCAATCCCAAGGAGCGAGAAATTATATTGGTAGACGATGGCAGCGATGTATGTCCGTTGAATGAACTACAGGAATATCTTACTGATATTATTTATCTGCGACAGCCCAACCAAGGCGCCAGCGTGGCACGCAACTATGGCATGCAGTTAGCCAAGGGAAAGTTTATCCAGTTTGTTGACGGTGACGACTATCTCATCCTCTCCGCCTACGAGCATTGCCTCGACATCGTGAGATACCACCAGCCTGACATCGTAACCTTCGAGCTGAGCCAAAGCAAGGAAGACGAGCCATCCTACGAATTGCCCACCCCGGTGAGCGGCACTGAATTTATGAACAACAACAACCTGCATGGTTCGGCTTGCTCATACATATTCCGTCGTGCCATCTTGGGCAGCCTACAATTCACCCCAGGACTCGTTTATGGTGAGGACGAGGAGTTTACCCCACAGCTTTTCCTACGTGCCGAGAGAATATTCAAGACGCAGTCGGAGGCATACTATTATAGAGATAACAAAAATTCCATCACCCATCAGGCAGACCAAGAGAAGATAGCCCTGCATATGGACAACAATCTGGAGGTAATCTTGCACTTGCAAGGATTGCTTGACATCATTCCTGTGGCCGATCGCCAGGCACTCAACCGCCGCATCGCCCAGCTCACCATGGACTATCTATACAACAACATTCGCCTGAGACACTCGCTCAAATCGCTCAATCATACCATCAAAATATTGCGAGAGCATGGATTATATCCTCTCCCAAACAAAGATTATACCAAGAAGTATATCATGTTCCGCAAGTTGATAAGCACCTATCTCGGTAGATTGATACTCTTGTGCATGACCAAATAAAGAACTGTCTATGAAAATATTGTTGTTGGGAGAATATAGTAATGTGCATGCCACGCTTGCCGAAGGACTCCGCAAGCTAGGGCATCACGTCACGGTACTCTCCAATGGCGACTTTTGGAAAGATTATCCACGAGATATCAACATGGTGAGAAAACCTGGAAAACTAGGTGGAATCATGTATTTGACGAAGTTATACACAATTGTGCATAAACTACGTGGATACGACATCGTACAACTCATCAATCCCATGTTTCTGGAGTTGAAGGCAGAGCGCATCTTCCCGATTTATCATTATCTTCGCCGACATAACAAGAAAATGATACTCGGAGCTTTCGGCATGGATTATTATTGGGTACACGAATGTTGTGAGTCTAAACCATTAAGATACAGCGACTTTAACATAGGTAACACCTTGCGCACAAATACGGATGCATTGAAAGAAAGAGAAGATTGGCTAGGAACTGCCAAAGAACGTCTCAATCGAATGATAGCTGAGGACTGCGATGGAATCGTAGCTGGCCTCTATGAATATTGGGCATGTTATCAACCATGTTTTCCACAGAAAACAACGTTTATCCCCTATCCTATCCACACTTATGCACATCCTTCAGATATATCTGATAAAGTCCCCAATAAGGTGAAGTTGTTCATCGGTATCAACAAATCCAGAAGCGAGTACAAGGGAACGGACATCATGCTACGTGCCGCCCAAGCCATCAAGGCAAAATATCCTAACCGCGTAGAGCTGCGCATGGCAGAAAATGTTCCATTCGATAAATATGTAGAGATGATGAATGGCAGCGATGCCATCCTCGACCAACTCTACAGCTACACGCCCTCTATGAACCCTTTGGAGGCTATGTCGAGAGGCATCATCTGCATAGGTGGTGGTGAGCCAGAGAACTATGAGATACTGCATGAAGAGCAACTTCGTCCTATCATTAATGTTCTGCCAAACTACGAAAGTGTATATCAAGAGCTAGAACATCTAGTGCTTCATCCAGAGCTAATGATAGAGCTCAAGCGACAAAGTATAGTATATATAAACAAGCATCATGACTATTTAAAAGTGGCAAGAAAGTATGAAAAGTACTATCAAAAGATACTTTCATAAGATTATTGGCAACTGCCAGCAAATAGTATGACAGCTGTCAGCAAGTAGTAAAGCAGCTGCCAACAATTGTTACAGCAGCTGCTTTACATAAAGTTATGATAGAGAAAGCATCTTCTCGATAGGCTTAACAGCTTCCTTGGCGATGGCAGGGTCAACCTCCACGGTAGGCCAGCCAAACTTCAAGGCGTTGTATATCTTCTCGAGCGAGTTCATCTTCATATACTCACACTCGTTGCAGCTACAACCTACTCCACCTTCGCTTACCTCTGGTGGCACAGGATAGAAAGTGACGTTAGGGCAATTGCGCTCCAACTCGTGCAGGATACCAGCCTCTGTGGCGATGATATATTCCTTGATTTCTGGATGCTCCTCGGCATAATGCAACATCGTGGCTGTAGAGCCCTTCACGTCGGCTACGGCAAGCACTGGTGCCTTGCACTCCAAGTGAGCCATCACAACGGCATGAGGATGCTCCTGCTTGAGCTTCACGATAGCCTCTACGGAGAATTTCTCGTGTACGTGGCAGCCACCGTTCCACAAGATCATCTTTCTGCCCGTAACGCTATTGATATAGTTTCCGAGATTATAGTCGGGACCGAAGATGAGTTTCTCATCCTGTGGAAAACTGTCGATTACCTTCTTGGCGTTGCCACTGGTCACCACACAATCGGTCAAAGCCTTCACGGCAGCCGTGGTGTTCACATAACTAATCACCTTGTATCCAGGGTGCTCCTCCTTGTATTTCTTCAAGTCCTCAGCCTTGCAGCTGTCGGCGAGCGAACAACCAGCGTTCAAGTCAGGGCAAAGCACCGTCTTGTCTGGACTCAAGAGCTTGCAAGTCTCAGCCATGAAGTGTACGCCACACATCACCATCACCTTGGCGTCGGTCTCGGCAGCCTTGCGAGCCAGCGCCAGGGAGTCGCCCACGAAGTCGGCAATGTCCTGAATCTCTCCAACCGTATAGTAGTGGGCGAGGATGATAGCATCCTTCTCCTTACAGAGCTTTCTGATTTCCGCTTTCAAATCCAGGGCTTCGTCGACAGGCTCGTCAACAAATCCTTTCTCAATCCATTCTTTTTTCACCATAACATTAATAATATATTTCTTTATTTTTTAATTTTAAAAAGAGAATATAGGAATGATGATATGACGTGGATAAGTGGATAAAAATCTTCATAATTTCTTGTATAATTCGTTATCCAACTCTTGTCTGAAGTTATCCGCATAGGGCTTTGAAATCTATTTCTTGGCTCTGAATGCTTTAACTCATTTATCAACATTTCCCCAATCCGGTGCAAAGTTAATAAGTTTATATCTTTTTTCAGTCAAAATCTGCGAAAAACTTACTAAAAAGTTTATAATAACCATGTGGATATCCCTAAGCGATGGGTTGGAGATTAGTTGATGTGGATATCCACAAAGTTATTAAGAAGTTGTTACATAGGTTTTACATAGTTTTATCCACGTGTTTGTGGAAAACGAAAAACGGGCTCCGTTCGCTGATGCGAAAGAAGCCCGTTTCTTTAGTGATGTATTCTCTTGAGCACTCTATCTTTCTATAGAGCCCTCTGCATTTATTTTTTATTGAGCACTCCGTCTACCTTTTCTACTACAATCTCTGGCGAGATGTTTTTCATGCAGGCGAAGTCACCGCGCATGCATGGTTTGTTGCCATAGATGCTGCAAGGGCGACAAGGCAGGTCTAGCTGCACGGCATTGTTGGGGTCTTGGTGCCATCCCATGAAGCCTGCGTATGGATGCGTGGCTCCCCAGATGCTCACCACTGGGGTGTTGACGAGCGAAGCCAAGTGCATGTTGGCACTGTCCATGCTTATCATGACGTGTAGGTGGCTCATAAGAATGAGTTCTTGGGCGAGACCGCCTAGATGAGCCGATGCATTTACCACCTGTGGGTATTTCTCTGCCCATTCGTTGAGCGTCGGTGTCTCGTTGTCGCCTCCTCCAAAGAGGAAGATGTGACAGTGGGAATGGTTGTGGATAAGTCGTTGGATAACTTTTTCCATGAGTTGGGGTGGATAGATTTTGCCTTCGTGTGCTGCGAATGGAGCGATGCCTATCCATGGCTCCGTAATGTGCTTGTTGTCAATGGATATAGCGTTCTCCCCCACTCCGAATATCTCTTGCGGAAGACTGCTCAAATCGCCACCTTCCTCTGGGAATATGGAGGTGAAATCCATGTTGATAGGATAACCCAACTGTGCAAAAACATCTGCGTAGTTTTGGAAAGAGGTTGGCTGCTGTACGAGTTGTTTGTCTGTCGTAGCCACGAGCTTGCGCTTTCCCTTGCGATGCTTGTCGATGTGAGCTACTTTAAAGCTAGCCAGGTTGAAGCGCATGCGCAGATAGCCAGAACGTAGCACACTGTGTAGGTCGGCTATCGCCGTAAACTGCTTGGCGATGAGACGACGGTAAAGAGCGTTGAGTCCTTTTACACCCTTATACTCCCCATTGATGTCTGCCTCCATGAAGCCTACATTGTGTGCAAGGTTCTCGAAGAAAGGACGGGCAAAAGGACGGCTGAGCACCGTGATGCGAACGTGAGGATATTGTTTAGCCAGCGAATATATCACAGGCACGGTCATGGCAACATCGCCCATGGCCGAAAATCTTATCACTAGTATATGCTCAGTTTTCATACGTCAATCTCTTCTATATATATAATAAGGTGTAAATTGAGGGGGAGATTGCTCTCCCCCTGTTGGGATGATTTTATTTCTTGTTGTAGAGTATTGGATTGGTCGAAGGGTCGTTGTACATCTTCATCTGGCGATACACCTTCATGTACTTGCGGCCCGCCTCGATGTCTTCCAAGAGTTGGTCGATGGCTGTGGATAAGTCTACCTGCTGTTCGCGCAGCACATTGAGCTTCGCCTGACACTTCGCCTGGTGTTCGGCAGAAGCCTCTGGACGCTCCACCTGCTCCTTCATGTGGTAGATCTTAAGGGCGAGGATACTCAGACGGTCTACTGCCCAAGCTGGGCTCTCGGTATTGATGCGGGCATCTGCCTGTACTTTCACGTCTTTGTAGGTCTCACGGAAGTAAGTGTCGATTTGCTCCACGAGGTCGGTGCGATCCTGGTTGCTCTTGTCGATGCGACGCTTCAGCACGAGTGCCTCGGCTGGGTCGATGTTCGGATCGCGGATGATGTCCTCGAAATGCCACTGCACGGTATCTATCCAACATTTCAGGTAGAGGCGGTTCTCGATGGTGCCCTCCTGATATGGATTTTGGATAGGAGTGTCGATGTTATCTTTGATATGGTAATCGGCTATTGCCTGATTAAATATCTTGTTAGCTTTTTCTGTAAATGTCATATGGTTTGAAATGTTTAATTATTACCGCACAAAAGTAATAAAATTCTCTCAAAGAGCCAACAAAAAAGAGAAAAAAGGCAAAAAATATGCACAATTTAGGGGTATTTGTGCACTGAAAGCCACTTTTTTCGCCAAAATATTTGCTTATATTAAAAAAAATGTGTTCCTTTGCACTCGAATTTTTAATTAGAAATTAATTTATAAACATTTTAAAAGTTACAATTATGTCAGAAATTGAAAGCAAAGTAAAGGCAATTATCGTTGATAAACTCGGTGTTGATGAGTCTGAAGTAAAGCCAGAGGCAAGCTTCACAAATGATCTCGGTGCAGATTCTTTGGATACTGTAGAGTTGATCATGGAGTTCGAGAAGGAGTTCTCTATTTCTATTCCAGACGATAAGGCTGAGAAGATTGCAACTGTAGGTGACGCTATCGCTTACATCGAGGAGAACGCTAAGTAATTTTAGCAACTAAAAAATACTAAATGGAATTAAAGAGAGTTGTAGTAACAGGTCTCGGTGCTGTGACACCAGTAGGTAACACTCCAGAGGAAACTTGGAACAACCTGCTTGCTGGTAAGAGCGGTGCTGCCCCTATTACTCATTTCGATACAACCCTTTTCAAGACCAAGTTCGCTTGCGAGGTAAAAGACCTGAACATCAATGATTGGATTGATCGTAAGGAAGCTCGCAAGCTCGATCGTTACACTCAGCTGGCCATGATTGCTGCCATGCAGGGTGTAAAGGATGCGAGCATCGACCTTGAGAAGGAAGACTTGGACAACGTTGGTGTTGTGTTCGGCGTAGGTATCGGTGGTATCAAGACATTCCAGGACGAGGTATCTTATTTCGCTACCCACCCAGAGAATGGTCCTAAGTTCAACCCATTCTTCATCCCTAAGATGATTGCTGATATCGCTTCTGGTCAGATTTCAATCCATTTCGGATTCCACGGACCAAACTACACCACCACATCTGCATGCGCTTCTTCAAGCAACGCATTGGCTGATGCCTTCAACTTGATTCGCCTGGGCAAGGCTAACATCATCGTGAGTGGTGGTGCCGAGGCTGCCATCTGCGAGTGTGGAGTTGGCGGTTTCAACTCTATGCACGCATTGTCAACACGTAATGACGACCCTGAGCATGCTTCACGTCCATTCAGCGCAAGCCGTGATGGATTTATCATGGGCGAGGGTGCTGGCTGCTTGATTCTCGAGGAGCTTGAGCACGCTAAGGCTCGTGGTGCGAAGATTTATGCTGAGATGGTAGGCGAGGGCGAGAGTGCCGACGCTTATCACATCACAGCATCTCACCCTGAAGGTCTTGGCGCTAAGCTCGTCATGGAGCGCGCTCTTCAGGATGCTAACCTCAAGGCTGAGGACATCGATTATATCAATGTTCACGGTACATCTACCCATGTAGGTGACATCTCTGAGGCTAAGGCTATCAAGGCTGTCTTCGGTGACGCTGCTTACAAGCTCAACATCAGTTCTACCAAGTCTATGACTGGTCACCTCCTCGGTGCTGCTGGTGCAGTGGAGGCTATGGTTTGTGTACTCAGTGTGAAGAACGACATAGTTCCTCCTACCATCAACCATGAAGAGGGTGACGATGATCCAGAGCTCGACTACAACTTGAACTTTACCTTCAACAAAGCTCAGAAGCGTGAGGTTCGTGCTGCATTGAGTAACACATTTGGATTCGGCGGTCACAACTGCTGTGTAGTATTCAAGAAATATGCTGAATAATTTTATAGATAGAATAAAGCTCTCTTTCCGCAAGGA
>DJSH01000085.1:0-49111 GCA_002440225.1 Candidatus Segatella violae | reverse complement strand
TGATGCACAAGAGCATCATGCACCGCAATAGCAAGGGCAAGCCAGTGAACAATGAGCGCCTGGAGTTTTTGGGCGACGCTGTACTGGATGCTGTGGTGGGCGACATCGTGTACCAGCACTTCCCAGGCAAGCGTGAGGGGTTCTTGACAAATACCCGAAGCAAGCTAGTGCAGCGCGATACACTCAACAAGTTGGCTCAGGAGATGGGCATCAACCAGCTGATATTATCCAACGGACACAGTTCTTCTCATAACAGCTATATGGGAGGAAATGCTTTCGAAGCCTTGGTTGGAGCCGTCTATCTGGACCGTGGTTACGATGCCTGCATGTATTTCATGCAGAAGCGCATCCTGGCACAAATGATAAACATCGACAAGGTGGCTTACAAGGAGGTGAACTTCAAGAGCAAGCTTATCGAATGGAGCCAGAAAAACCGCGTGAAGCTGGATTTCGTCATGCTCGACCAGCAAAAAGACAAGAATGGCAGCCCTGTATTCACCTATCAAGTAGTGATGGAAGGTGTTGAGGGCGGAGTAGGCAAGGGCTATTCCAAGAAGGAAAGCCAGCAGGTGGCTTCCAAGGCTACGCTCGATCGTCTGCGCAAGGAACCTCAGTATATCGATGCTGTGTTCTCTGCCAAGACCAATCGTACCAAGATGGAAGAAGAACCTGTGGAAAACGTGCCTAGCACAGAAGTGAAAGACGATTTCATTATCTCGCAAAATCCTCAGCTACAGGCTGAGTCTGTAGAGGAAAAGCACGAGAATGTTTTCAAGGAAGAAGTCTTCGACGAGAAGGATTCCCATGTGGAGGCAGAGGCTATGGAGGTGAATATTGACGCTCACAAGGAGGACGATGAGTTCGACTTGAGCGATATTACCGCTCAGCCTAAGGAATTGTCTAAGGAAGAAATCATCGCTGCAGCCGAGGCAGCTGCCTTTGGCGAAAACGAGGACTAAATTTATAGAAAAGGTCGGCCTGCAAGGGTAGGAGCTTTACAATGTCAAAGCTTTTAACCATGCAGGCCGACCTTTGTTTATCATTACTTTTTTCCACCATATAGGTAGATATGTTTCTTTTTGTATTAAAAAATAGTAAAAACTTTCTCTATATCAAAAGTTTGGTTTACTTTTGCATCTACATAATGATATATATCTAGATATGAGTTTAACAACTATAGTAAGCAATGCATTCAAGCCACGACAGCGGAGCTTGGAGAAATATGCACATGAGGCTGAATCAATACAGCAGCATGTGCTCATGCGCCTTTTGGAGAAAGGCAAGAATACTGAATATGGCGTAAAGCATTTACTAAACACAACTAATAGTTACGAAAAATTTATCAAGAATGTGCCCGTCAACACCTATGAGGAGCTGAAGGGCGACATCGACCGCATGCGCCATGGAGAGAAAGATATTCTTTGGCCAGGTACCGTAAAATGGTATGCTAAGTCGTCGGGTACCACCAACGATAAGAGTAAGTTTATCCCTGTGTCACACGATGGATTGCATAACATCCACTATGCCGGTGGTCGCGATGCGGTAGCTCTCTATCTGCGCAACAACCCCAAGAGCAGGCTTTTTGATGGCAAGAGTCTCATTCTGGGTGGCAGCCATTCGCCTAACTACAATCTGTCTGATAGTTTGGTAGGCGACTTGAGTGCCATCCTCATCGAGAATATCAATCCATTGGTCAACATGATACGTGTGCCTAAGAAGGAAACCGCCTTGTTGAGCGATTTCGAGGTGAAGCGCGACCGCATCGCACATGAGACCTTGAACAAGAACGTGACCAACATATCTGGCGTGCCTAGCTGGATGCTCAGCGTGCTGGTGCGTGTGATGGAAATATCGGGCAAGAAGCATCTGGAAGAGGTGTGGCCAAACCTGGAGGTATTCTTCCACGGCGGCATTGCCTTTACGCCTTATCGCAAGCAGTATGAGCAGCTCATCACATCGCCCAACATGCATTATATGGAGACTTATAATGCCAGCGAGGGATTCTTTGGTTTGCAAAGCGACCCTTCCGACCCAGCGATGTTGTTGATGATAGACTATGACGTGTTCTATGAGTTCATCCCGATGGATGAATTCGGTAGCGATCATCCTTCCATTGTTCCGTTGTGGGATGTGGAGATAGGGAAGAACTATGCCATGGTCATCACCACTTCGTGCGGATTATGGCGCTATATGATAGGCGACACCGTGAAGTTTACCAGCAAGGATCCTTATAAGTTTGTCATTACGGGTCGCACCAAGTATTTCATCAATGCCTTTGGCGAGGAACTCATCATGGACAATGCCGAGAAGGGACTCGCCTATGCTTGCGAGAAGACGGGGGCACAGGTGGCTGAATATACCGCCGCGCCTGTCTATATGGACAGCAATGCCAAGTGCCGTCACCAGTGGCTCATCGAATTCTCCAAGGAACCAGAGAACTTGGACGAGTTTGCCAGCATCCTCGACCAAAAGCTACAGGAAATCAACAGCGACTACGAAGCCAAGCGTTTCCACGACGTTACTTTGCAACACCTAGAGGTGGTAAAGGCAAAGCCTGGGCTTTTCAACGACTGGCTCAAGAGCAAGGGCAAGTTGGGCGGCCAGCATAAGATACCTCGCTTGAGCAACAGCCGCAAGAACATCGACGAGATGCTTGCGATGAACAAGTAAAATAAAAAGAAGAAACAATAGAGAATGATAAACTTTAACGATATTAAGGGCAAGTTAAAGGCGAACGCTTGGTTTCTGCCCTTCTACGTGATAGCTTTCCTGCTGTTGGCATCGTGCGCCAAGATGGGACAGCCCGACGGCGGATGGTACGACGAGACACCACCTAAGGTGATAGGTGCCTCGCCAGCCGACGGAGGCGTAAACGTGAAGGAAAAGAAGGTGAAAATCTATTTCGACGAGTTTATCAAGGTAGACAATCCTACCGAGAAAGTCGTCGTGTCGCCTCCTCAGCTCGAAGCACCGGAAATCAAGGCATCTGGCAAGATGATACAGGTTTCGCTGGTCGACTCCCTCAAGTCGAACACCACTTATACCATCGACTTCTCCGATGCCATCAGCGACAACAACGAGGGCAACCCGATGGGCAACTACACCTATAGTTTCTCTACGGGCGAGGTCATTGATACGATGGAGGTTTCGGGCTATGTGCTCGAATCGGAAAATCTGGAACCTATCAAGGGCATTTTGGTGGGCCTCTATGCAGACACCGCCGACTCCGCCTTCAAGACCAAGCCGATGCTGCGCGTAAGCCGCACCGACAGCCGAGGTCGCTTCGTCATCAAGGGCGTGGCACCAGGTTCGTATCGCATCTATGCCCTGCAAGATATGGACGGCAACTACATGTTCAACCAGAAAAGCGAAAAACTTGCTTTCTGCCACGACATCATCGTGCCATCCAGCAAGCCCGATGTGCGACAGGACACCACGTGGATAGATTCGCTCCACATCAAGTCGATAGATCAGGTGAACTATACTCATTTCCTGCCAGACGACATCGTGCTCAGAGCCTTTACCGAACAGCTCACCGACCGCTATTTCCTCAAGTCGGAGCGCAAGCAGGCCAACAATTTCTCGCTATTCTTCAGTTATGGCGACTCGATACTGCCACAAATCAAAGGCTTGAATTTCAATACCGACAGCGCCTTCATCCTGGAGGCGTCGGAGAAGAAAGATACTTTGACTTATTGGTTGAGAGATACAGCCCTGGTGAATAAAGACACGCTGGAAATAGAGCTCACTTATCGTATGAGTGACAGCACCGGAGTGCTTCACAATCAGACCGATACGCTTGAACTCCTCTCCAAGGAACCATACGCCAAGCGGCAGAAGGCACTCGCCAAGGAACTCGCCGACTGGACCAAGAAACAGGAGAAACTGAAGAAGAAAGGTCAGCCCTACGACACCGTGATGGCGGTGAAGCCGCTCGATGTGCAGGTGGGCGTATCCTCTACGCTCGACCCCGACAAGAACATCATCTTCAACTTCAACACTCCGCTGGCAAAGGCCGATACGGCAGGCATCCATCTCTACGCCAAGCACGACACGCTCTGGTACAGGGCACCACTCGAATTCAAGCCTCTTGGCAACCGAAGGTACGTATTGCGAGGTGAGTGGAGGCCCGACATAGAATATAGTCTGGAGGTAGACTCGGCAGCGTTCCAAGACATCTATGGGCTCGTCTCTAAGCCTATCAAGCAAGGTTTCAAAGTCAATTCGCTCGACACTTATGGCACATTGTTGGTGAACATCACCAATAGTTTCAACGACCAGCCGCTCTTGGTGCAGCTGCTCAATGGGCAAGACCAAGTGGTGAAGCAGGTGAAGGCTGTGAACGGTGTGGCGGAGTTCTATTATCTGAAGCCCGAGAAATACTATCTGCGTCTCATCGTAGATAGAAATGACAATGGCAAGTGGGATACGGGCGACTATGACAAGGATGAGCAAGCCGAGGAAGTATATTATTATCCTGAGGCGATAGAGTGTAAGGCGAAATGGGACCTCACCGAGAGTTGGGACCCTACCGCCCGTGAACTCTCGCGCCAGAAGCCTGGAGCCATTACCAAGCAGAAGCCAGACAAAGAAAAGAAAGTTAAGAACCAGAATGCACAGCGTGCCAAGAAACTTGGCATCGAGTACATTCCTAAAATGTAATGAGATATGAAGAGTTTTAAGACATTCATGATAGCATCATTGCTACTCTTGGTTAGCACTGTCGCATCTGCCCAGTGTACATTCAGAAATACGGCGTTCAAGTCGGGTGAGTTTCTCACCTACAACCTGTATTACAACTGGAAGTTTGTGTGGGTGAAGGCTGGCAACGCCAGCATGTCTGTCATCCAGAGCACCCGTAATGGCAAGCCAGCCTATCGTGGCTCGTTGGTGACGAGGGGCAACAGGAAGGTAGACGATTTCTTCGTGCTTCGCGACACCCTGCTTTGCTACAGTGGCACCGATTTGGCACCAATGTATTTCCGCAAGGGAGCCCGCGAGGGCAAGCGTTATACGGTTGATGAGGTGTTCTATAGCTATTCTGGCGGCAAGTGTCATCTTCGCCAGCATCGCCTGCAGAGCGATGGCAAGCATGTATGGAAGAAGGCAACCTACGACGACTGCGTCTTCGACATGATGAACATCTTCTTGCGTGCCCGCAGTTTCGACCCAACCAACTGGAAGAAGGGATATGTGGTGAAGTTCCCTATCGCCGATGGCAAGAACCGCACTCCTGCCCAGATTCGTTTCCAGGGCAAGGTTACCATCAAGGCCGACAATGGCGTGAAATATCGTTGCTTGCGCCTCGCCTATATGGAGTATGAGGATGGCAAATACAAGAAAATAGTAGATTTCTACGTCACCGATGACGATAATCATGTACCAGTTCGCTTGGACATGTTCCTCAAGTTTGGAGCAGCCAAGGCATTCCTGGTTGGCATGAAGGGAGTGAGAAACCCTGTTAGTTCCATCGTGAAGTAATGTTTTTATGGATTTTAACAAGTATAATTTAGCGCAGGTTGTCTATGGATAATCTGCGCTAATGCTTTTATTTAGAGTTATTTGCATTAGTTTCTCTATTATAGATTTTCATAATGTAAATCCTCGTTTATATAAATGGCTGTTTATATTACTGGGTACGACTATACGAAATATTTTCGATCTGTACGGTTAAGATAAATCTATACGCCCCGAAGGGGCAGAAGTACCTAGTCTAGGGCAAAGCCATTTCAAGCATTATAAAGAGGGGTGTTGATGCTATGCGACCAGAAGTTCTCGTCCTGATATTTGCATTTCTCCAGTATTCGATGGCAAAAGTATAAAAAAGAATCTACCAATTGATACGCAACCATTCTCTTCTTATTATCAAAAGGAAGATATTCACGGATAAACCTGCAATTTTCCCATGCCTTTTCCCACGCACCCCCTGATTTTTCCCAAATTTGCAGGAAAATGAGAAAAAATGCACGGGAAAATTTTAGACCGCATTCTCAATTTATTATCTTTGCAACCGATTACGAGAATGGTGACTTGTGGCTTGGGACCAAAGGCTGATGTGCAAAACACCCTTCACCCTTCACAAAATCTCTGAAAATGCCTATAAACAGGGCTGTTTAGGGAGGTGAAGGGTTGGTGCGAACCCTTCACACACCCTTCACAACCCTTCACCTTCTCATACAATGAACACATTTTTTAACCACATTAAATTAAACTATTATGGCAATAACTAACAAAATGAACGAAAAGCCATCCTTGATGATGGCAGGTAACCAATCAGCAATCTATGAGGTAGAAAGCTTTCTAGAGGAGTCTTACCTTTTCCGAAGAAATGTATTGAGTGGAAAAACTGAGTTTTGCTGCATTTCGGAAAGAGTGGCGGATGTAGACAATGCTGGCGACAAGAACAGCAAGGAAGAGAGCGAAAAAGAATCTCTCGACTGGAAAATCCTTACCGAGGAATCTTTCAATTCCATCGTGCGTCATGCTAAGAAACAGGGTATTGGCAAGAAAAAGTCGCCCCGACAAGACATCGACGAATACATCAAGTCGGATGCCGTCTCTCTCTTCGATCCTATCAAGGAGTATTTGGAAAACTTACCAAAATGGGATGGGCAGAATCATGTGGCAGCTCTTTTCGGGCGTATTCCTGGGTTGACCAGTGAACAACTTAGCTGGTGCGCCACTTGGCTTCGTTCAGCCGTTGCCCACTGGTTGCAGATGGACATGTTGCATGGCAATGAAGCTGTGCCTGTGCTCATCGGTCAGCAGGGATGTGGAAAGAGCACCTTCGCTGTCAGATTGCTCCCTCAAATGTTGAGAAAGTATTTCCTCGACCACATCAATTTCAGCAACAAGTTCGATTCGGAGATGGCCCTCACGCATAATCTCTACGTCAACATCGACGAGTTCGCCAACATGGGACCTTCCCAACAAGGCAAGCTGAAGCAGATTCTCTCCAAGGTGAAAGTGAATGGACGCCCCATCTTCGGCAAGAGCCAGGAAGACCGCCCTCGCTACGCTTCTTTCCTGGCCACCACCAACGATGAGCATCCGCTCTGCGACCCTACGGGTAGCCGTCGATATATTTGTATCCACATTCCAGCTGGTGAATACATCGACAATGGCTCGCCCATAGTTTATGACCAACTCTATGCACAAGTGATGTATGAGTTGCGTCATCAGCAGACTCCTTATTGGTTCACCAACGACGAGGTGGCTCGTATACAGGAGAGCAATCAGCCTTTCTTTAAGACCGACGACCTGGAAATGATGCTCAACTATTGTTTTCGTATGCCTACTGGTGATGAGGAAGGCAAGTGGCTTGTGAGCTCAGAGGTATTTGAGATGCTCCACACTCAATACCCGATGCTTGTGGGTAATATGGGGACGAAGGTGAAGATAGGACAAGCTCTCAAGTTTATGGGTTGCAAGAGTAAGCACACTAGATGTGGACAAGCGTACCATCTGGTGCCCATTGCTGCCTAGAAGGTGAAGGGTTGTGAAGGGTGGGTGAAGGGTGAATGACAACCCTTCACCTCTCGAATCCCCTTTGTTTACTGATATTTCCATTGATTTGGTGAAGGGTGAAGGGTGTTTGCTCATCTAGCTCCATCCACTGCCACGCCTTGCACGAGTTTTTGCCCTAGGCTGGCAAAAGTTTGCTCTCTAGGAGGGCAAAAGTTTGCCATGCTCAGGCAATATTCTCTGCATGGGCTTGAATCTTTTCATATACGGAGATTAAAATCTCCAATCTAGTCATCAAACAATCATTTAAACATTAAGAAAAAATATGAATCCAGAGTATATTCCTTACAGCATTGTATGCCCCCTGGCATCTTGTTCTCGTTCTAACCAATGTGCCCGCTACGCTGGCTATCTGAAGGCTCAGGCTTCGGCCCAAACCTTCGAGGTGATGAATCCTCGGCTGATGCAGGTATCGGGCGATGCCTGTCCCTATCGTCTCGTTTCTGAAAAACAGCGGTGGGCGAGGGGCTTCAAGCGCCTTTACCAGTCGGTGCCCAAGGGCAACTCTCGCTATCTGTATCGCTCCTCTCCCTATGGTGAGCGCCGATTCTACAAGGCGATGAACGGCGAGGAACTCATCGATCCCGAGATGCAACAGCAGCTGCTAGTCTTCTTTCGCCGAAATGGTGCCGACATGAGCCTCGGTTTCGATGGTTATGAGGAGAAAGTGGTGCTGGTAGAGGCTTGAAATCGCCTCGCTTTATCTGCGTTGTTAGGTGAAAATAAGGTAATTTTCGTGTTTTTTGATAAATATGGTTGGAATATCGCCAAACTCTATTGCTACTTAAAACCTATTTATTATCTTTGCAGCAGAATCTATTAATGAATTGATATGGAATATAACGAAAAATCTCTCGTAATAGGATTGGACCTGGGGGGAACCAACTCCGTCTTCGGCATCGTGGACAAGGTCGGCGCTCGCCTGGGAATAATATCCAAGAAAACAAAACTTTCAATCAACTATACAATTACAAAAAACTAAAAAGCAGATAAGTTATGAGGCTAAATTTAAGTTCACAAATCGTACTCAACAAGGTACCCGTTGAATTCTACAAGCCTAAGACGACAGTAGAATATTCCGAAATCTCCAGAATGGAGAAGATACATACCGACATCTTTCCTTCGCAGGGCGAGGGGGCCAGCCATGTGGCAGATGGCGTGGAGGCCGGCATCAAGGCAGCCCAGCACGAGGGCAAGTTCTATGTGATGGCCCTGGGCACGGGATTGTCGCTCAATCCTGTCTACGACGAGCTCATCAAGCGATATGAGGCCAAGCAGCTCAGTTTCCGCAACGTGGTGGTCTTCAATGCCTATGAATATTACCCACTGCAGAAAGACAGCAGCATACGCACCATCAACCAACTGAAGGAGCGTTTCCTCGACCATGTGGACATTGCCGAGCAGAATATCTTCACGCCGGATGGATTTGTGGCGCAGGATGCCGTACAGGATTGCTGCCGTCTCTACGAGGAGCGCATCAAGACCTTCGGCGGGCTCGACGTAGCGCTCATCGGCATCGGTCGCATGGGCAACATCGCCGCCAACGAGCCAGGCTCAGGCATCCAGTCGATGACCCGACTTATCCTGATAGGCAACATCTCAAGAGAGGAGATGGAGAATAGCGGCAAGACCAAGGAAACAGTGCCTCCATGCTCGCTCACGATGGGCATCGCCACCCTGCTCTCCGCCAAGACCATCTACCTCACGGCTTGGGGCGAGGAGAAAGCCGAA
This sequence comes from Candidatus Segatella violae, assembly GCA_002440225.1. Classification (GTDB taxonomy): domain Bacteria; phylum Bacteroidota; class Bacteroidia; order Bacteroidales; family Bacteroidaceae; genus Prevotella; species Prevotella violae. Next base: position 39,856 of record DJSH01000085.1, on the reverse strand, counting down.
ATCATGCAGCGTGTGGTGGAAAGCTCCATCACCGACACCCTGCCAGCATCGTTTCTCCAGACTCATCCTAACGCCAACGTGGTGCTCGACCTGAGTGCGGCTTCCCATCTCACTCGCATAGAGCATCCTTGGCTCGTCACCTCGTGCAAGTGGACCGACAAGCTGGTGCGCTCAGCCCTGGTTTGGCTCTGTCAGAAAATCAACAAGCCTATCCTGAAGCTCACCAACAAAGACTACAACGAGAACGGACTGAGCGACCTCCTGGCTCTCTATGGCTCAGCCTACAATGCCAACATCAAGATATTCAACGACTTGCAACACACCATCACAGGATGGCCGGGTGGCAAGCCAAATGCCGACGACACCTATCGTCCGGAGAGAGCCAAGCCATTCCCTAAGCGCATCATCGTATTCTCTCCCCATCCCGACGACGACGTCATCTCCATGGGAGGCACCATCCGTCGACTGGTACAGCAGGGACATGACCTCCACATAGCCTACGAGACATCGGGCAACATCGCCGTGGGCGACGAGGAGGTGACAAGATTCATGCACTTCATCAATGGATTCAACCAGATATTCGGCGGCAACAAAGACAGCGTCATCTCCAATAAATACAAGGAAATCAAGGATTTCTTCGCCCATAAGAAGGAGAGCGACTTCGATACACGCGACGTGCTGACCATCAAGGGATTGATACGCCGAGGCGAGGCTCGCACAGCTTGCACCTACAACAAGATTCCGCTAGACCATGTACACTTCCTCGACCTTCCATTCTATGAGAGTGGAAAGATAGAGAAACTGCCAATGACCGAGAAAGACGTGGAAATCGTAAGGCATCTGCTGCAAGAGGTGAAACCCCACCAGATATATGTGGCTGGCGACCTTGCCGACCCACACGGCACCCACAAGAAATGTACCGATGCCGTGCTGGCTGCCATCGACCTGGAGAAAGAGGCTGGCGCCGAGTGGCTCAAGGACTGCCGCATCTGGATGTATCGAGGTGCCTGGGCAGAATGGGAAATCGAGAACATCGAGATGTGCGTGCCGCTGAGCCCTGAGGAACTGAGAGCCAAGCGCAACTCTATCCTGAAGCATCAGTCGCAGATGGAGAGTGCACCTTTCCTCGGCAACGACGAGCGACTCTTCTGGCAACGTGCCGAAGACAGAAACCATGGCACAGCCGCCCTATACGACAACCTGGGATTGGCTTGCTACGAGGCCATGGAAGCCTTCGTGGAGTATAAACCTTTATAAATAAGAAGCGCAAACCATTATAATTATTTATGATAAAACAACATCGTATGAACAAGTATAAAAAGTTATTTTCGGCCTTTGTCCTCGTAGCAGGATTGGGCACAGCCCCTGTAGCCAGCCTCGCAGCCGACATCAATTATTCTTCTAAATAAAAATCTGTTATCCTTTTAAAAAAGCGAGCCGTCATTTCTTCAGAATGGCGGCTCGCTGTATTTGTGACTTTTCTGTCTATCTATCTTTCTTTCTTTCTAATAAGGCTTTTATGCTTTATTATATTATTTTTCCTTGTCCCCATTGATGAGGGCGAGCAGATGCTCCACTGCCACTTCCTGAGGAATGTTCTTCTCCACGCAAACCTGCTTGCGATAGAGGCTTACCTTGTTAGGACCGGCTCCTACGTAGCCATAATCGGCATCTGCCATCTCGCCAGGACCATTCACGATACACCCCATGATGCCAATCTTCAAACCCTTCATGCCCTTGGTAGCCTCACGTATCTTGGCGATGGTCTCGCGAAGGTCGTAGAGGGTTCTGCCGCAACCAGGGCAACTGATGTACTCGGTCTTAGAAGTACGAAGGCGGGCTGCCTGGAGGATTCCGAAGGCGGTCTCGTCGATCGTCTCGGCAGGGATGTCGCCATTGTTCATCAGCCAAATACCATCGGTCAAGCCATCTATCATCAAGGCTCCCATGTCGGCGGCAGCCTCCAGCTGGAAGTCGCTCTTCTCTGCTGCGCTGTGCTGATACATCTCGGCGAAGATGACAGGGTTCTTTACGCCTGCGTTCATCATCTCGTGAACCAACGCACGCTGGTCGCCCAAGCGGTTCTGATGGTTGCTCACGCAAACCACTACCACCTCTGGATGCATCTTCAGGCAGGTGAGGTATTCCTCGGCTGGAGTACCAAACTGAAGGGTGAGGAACTTGATGTCCGACTGGATGCTGGCGATGAGCGGCATCGCCATGGCAGGGAAGATAGGGTAGAGCTTGCAACCTGTGGTCTCAGGCTTGCTATTTAATGTCTCATATACGTTGTAATCGACGATGTAACTCTGACCAGGCACAAACTGCTTAGGCATCTTTCCACCGATATAGATATAGTCTGGCTTGGCATCCTCGTTGTTGCAAACGGTGCTCTCGCCATTGATGCGGTTGCTGATAACCACAGGCACGTTGTCGCCACCGATGTTGCCCACGGCAACAGTCTCTCTGCGGGTAGGGCGCAACCAGTTGAACGAAGGACAAGCCTCGCCTGGAATCATCAATTGACCTTGTTTCTTGCCGATGTAATCCACCAAGTGGCGAGCCACAGGAATCTCTGCGGCAGGTTCCTCGCTGAGGCTCACACGAACCGTGTCGCCGATGCCATCTGCCAACAAGGCACCGATACCAACGGCGCTCTTGATTCTGCCATCCTCGCCTTCGCCCGCTTCGGTCACACCGAGGTGCAAAGGATAGTTCATGCCTTCCTTCTCCATCTCGCTCACCAAGAGGCGAACGGAACGCACCATCACCACGGTGCTGGAAGCCTTGATGGAGATAACTACGTCGTTGAAATTCTCTTTCTTGCAGATACGAAGGAACTCCATGCAGCTCTCCACGATGCCCTCTGGGGTATCGCCATAGCGGTTGCGGATGCGGTCTGAGAGTGAGCCATGGTTCACGCCGATACGGATGGCTGTATGGTTCTCCTTGCAGATATTGAGGAAAGGCACGAAGCGCTCCTCTATCTTCTGCAGTTCGTGGGCATACTCCTCGTCGGTGTATTCCTGCTTGATGAACTTGCGGGCAGGATCCACGTAGTTACCAGGGTTGATGCGCACCTTCTCGCAATAGAGGGCAGCCACATCAGCCACGTTTGGATTGAAGTGAACATCAGCTACGAGCGGTGTGTCATAGCCATCGGCACGAATGCCAGCGTTGATGTTCTTCATGTTCTCAGCCTCTCGGGACCCCTGGGTCGTAAAGCGTACCAACTCGCCGCCAGCCTTGATGATTTCCTCTGCCTGCTTTACGCAAGCTTCGGTATCGTTGGTATTGGTGGTGGTCATCGACTGGATGCGGATAGGATTGTCGCCTCCCATGTCGAGGGCACCGATATGAACGACCGACGCCTCACGTCGGCTGTAGTTGAATAAGTCTACCATAAGATATGAGATAAGATATGCCCCAAGCTTTGGGGCATATCAATGATTAATATTAGTTACACTTATAATCGTATTTTACCTCAGCCAAGTCCTTGTTGGCCTTCTCAATCTTGGCACCGAGGCCAGCCTTCCAGGCATCCACCTTTTTGGCAGTCTCCTCATCGCCCAAGGCAATCATCTCTGCGGCGAGGATGGCAGCGTTCTGTGCAGCATTGACACCAACAGTAGCCACAGGAATCCCAGGAGGCATCTGGATGATGCTGAGCATCGCGTCAAGACCGTCGAGCATACCCTTGATAGGCACACCGATGACAGGCAGCGGAGTAGAAGCTGCGATAACACCAGGAAGGGCGGCAGCCATACCGGCAGCGGCGATGATAACCTTCACGCCACGCTCCTTAGCTCCCTTTGCGAAAGCCTCTACGGCATCAGGAGTGCGATGCGCGGAGAGGGCATTTACCTCAAAAGGAATCTGGTTGTCGTTCAACCACTTACATGCTTTTTCCATAACAGGCAGGTCACTTGTACTGCCCATGATAATGCTTACTAATGGTTTCATTTCTTCTTATATTTAATAACGTTTTCTTATATCACTAAAAGGGCACAGACGATGCCCACCACAAACCCCATGACCACTTGCGAGAGCGTATGTTGTCGCAAGATCATGCGGGCGCTTCCCACGGCTCCTGCCAGCAACAAGACAAGGCAGAGCCACCACAGGGGATTGAAAGAGAAGGCAATGGAATAGGACACCAATGAGCCAGCCACACCTCCGATGGCTGCCGTATGAGTGCTGATTTTCCACCACACGTTGATGATGGCGCAAGCCATCTGTATCGCCAATGCTGCCACCAAGATAATGCTGATGACACGGGGCGTATTGCGGTATTCCATGTAGAAAAAACACCCGAAATAACACAGGATGGAGATGATGTAAGGCACCAGACGGCGCTCTTTCTTACCCAGTTCGCGAGAGGTCCACCCCTGGCATCTGCGATAGAGGTGAATCAACAGCGAGGGTGCTACCACTGTAAATAGGTATACAATGATGAGCATTGGCAATTTGTAGGCCATCGGCAACAGCGACATATAGCTAAAGATGAACAAGGCTACCAACCCTAATATGGGTAGATAGAACGGGGTGAACACCATGCTCATGATGCGTGCTGTCAAAATGATATTCTTCTCTTTCATACTAACTTTTATCTTATATAGTCTCTCAAAATACAGGCTTTTTCAGCCTTCTCATTTGCGTAGTCGGGCTACAGGTATCCCCAGTTGCTCACGATACTTGGCCACCGTGCGGCGGGCGATGGGGAATCCTTTCTCCTTCATCACCTTGGTGATAGCCTCGTCGCTGAGAGGTTTCTTCTTGTCTTCGTTGTCGATGAGTTCCTGTAGGGCTATCTTTATCTTGCGCGTAGACATCTCTTCTCCGCTTTCGGTGGTGTAGCCGTCGGTGAAGAAGAACTTCAGCGGAAAGGTTCCCCATTTGGTCTGGGCGTACTTCACGTTGCTCACTCTTGAGATGGTACTGATGTCGAGCCCCGTGCGGTCGGCAACGTCCTTGAGTATCATCGGTTTCAAGTCGGCCTCGTCACCATCTAGGAAGAACTGGCGCTGGATGTCGATGATGGCCTTCATCGTGACGATGAGGGTATGCCGACGCTGCTTGATGGCCTCGATGAAGCCTTGTGCCTTGTCCACCTTCTCCTTGGCGTAGAGCAGGGCTTCCTTGTCGCTGCGGCTCATGTTGGCCTTGTTCTTCTTATAGGTGTCTATCATGTCGGTGAACGAAGGGGATACGGTCAACTGTGGGATGTTGCCTCGGTTCAGCGTGAACGTGATCGTGCCGTCGTCGTTGGTGTCGACGATGAAGTCGGGCGTTATCTGCTGTATGTTTCTTCCTTCGGTCTCGCCCATCGAGGCACCTGGCTTCGGATTCAGCTTGCGTATCTCTTCTTGCAGGGTTTCCAGCTGGGTGTCGTTGAGTTCGAGCCCTTGCTTTATCTTGTCCCAGTGCTTCTTGGTGAACTCGTCGAAATAGTCGGTAAAGACTTCTTCCATAGTCTTGCGCAGCACACCGCTAGGCAGGCGTTTCACTTGTAGCAAGAGACATTCTTGCAGACTTCTGCCTCCCACGCCGGCAGGGTCGAAGGTTTGCAAGATGTGCAGTACATGCTCTACCTCTTTCTCGTTCACGTCGAGATTATGATAGATGGCGAGTTCGTCGCAGATGCTGTCGAGGTCTTTGCGCAGCAGCCCGTCGTCGTCAAGCGAGCCTATCAGGTATTCCATGATTTGCTTTTCCTTGTCGCTGAGCACCTGCATGTCCATCTGTTCCTTCAGCTTGTCGTAGAACGAGGTGGTGTCGCCATATACCATTTCTTCGTAGTCGGCGTTGTCTTGGTTGCTGTACCTGTCTGTATTGTAGTCGGGCATTTGGTCATCTTGTCCGATGCTCTCCAATGCCTGGTCTAGTTCATCTTTTCTTTCTTCTTTTTCCGATTGCTCCTCATAGGTGTCGTCATCGTTAGAGTCGTTACTGTTTTCTGAGTTGTCATCGAGTGGTGAGTCCCCGTCATAGTTTTCATTGAGCATGTCGTCAGGGTTCTCGCTCTCCAATGCGGGGTTGTCGTCCAGTTCGGCATTGACGCTTTCCTCCAGTTCGGTGAGGGGCATCTCCAATAGCTTCACCTGCAGCATCTGCTGGGCGGAGAGACGTTGGAGTTGTTGCAGCTTTTGTGCCTGTGTCTGAATGAGTTTCTGAGCCATAATTACTTAAAATATATTTTTAGTTCGTTGGCAAGCTTATAGAGGCTGTCGGGATTGCCGTTCCCGTATCTGTGCCATATCTCGCTGCATGCGTCCAGTAGCGGAGTGATGAGCACGTCTTCCCTGTTCAGGTATGGGTCGCAATATTGGAAGACCCTCATGGCCTCGGCTATTACTTTGGGTGATGTCTTGATGAGCTTGCCCAAGTCGATGATTTCGGGTGTCTCTGGCACCATGGTGATGGGGGTGAGCTGGAAATAAAGGTCGAGGATGATGGTGAGCTTCACGAGTGTGAGCGATGGCTCGCAGGCAAGTGGCTCCCAGTCTTTCTCGAACGATTCGTTTATATCCACTCCCTCATAGAAGGCTTGGGCGTTGCCGCAACCATTCATTTTGCGAAGAGTCTGGATGTCGTGAGAGAGCCGACGAGGGTTGTTGGCATACTTGTCCCATAGTCGCTTGATGTGAGGAGTGACCATTCTCAACTTGAACATCTGCTCGTGCAGAAACTCTGGTGGAATGTGTAGCTCCAGGCTCAAGTCGACCATCCCTCTCGAATAGAGAGGTTTCACGCCCATTGGTTTCTTCTGATACAACTGTAGCAGCAAGAGCCAATATTCATCGTTCCAAAGAGGATGTCTTGCCATAATTCTTGTTCTTTAAATTCTTTCTGCAAAAATACGACTTTTCCTTGGTAATACAAAATAAAATGACGGATATTTTCATAAAAAGTAAAGTGCGCAACCTCGGATGAAACCGAAGCTGCGCACTTTTAATACGATATTCCCAAATTTTTCATAACTCTCGGAGATTTACTTATTTAAGTTCTTCTCCATCACGTAGCCTGAAGCAGTAAAAGCTGCTACCCAGGCAATCATCATTGTTATTCCCATACATTCTTCTTTTTACCTTGTTAAACTAACCTATCAAAAATTATCCTGTCGTCCTTGAATAAACAATCTTTTTTAATTTACCTTACTAACTAATAACCTAAACTAAACAACTAACAATCTTAAACCTAAAAACCTAATAACCTTTTTTCGTTGTCCTTGAATAAACAATCTTTTCTTTACCTTACTTAACTAATAACCTAACTAAACAACTAACAATCTTAAACCTAAAAACCTAATAACCTTTTTGTCGTCCTTGAATAAACAATCTTTTTATTACCTTACTAACTAATAACCTAAACAACTAACAATCTTAACCTAAAAACCTAATAACCTTTTGTCTTATTGACGCTGCAAAGGTACGACGATTTCGGCATCCCACCAAATCTTTTGAGAGAAAAAGTGAGGAAATACGCTCTTTTTTGACATAAATCAACTATGTGTGTGCGCACACAACTGCTTTACAGCATCTATTTGACCTAGGTCAAGCATTTCTTGGGATATAGGCATCTTCGCTCATAAACAAGGCTATAGTCTTGAGTCGAATATAGTCTTCTGAGAGGTAGATAAGCCCTTGATAACCCCATTGTCGCCCCCAGGAATTGCGACATACATAGTATCTGCGCTTGCCTTCGACGAAGGTGCCGATGATTTCCATCACGTGGTCATCGGTGGTGCGAAGTTGCTCAAACTCTCTCTGTCTGGATACTTGTGTCACGGGGCGTTCATTAGGCTGTACATCTACACGGCAATCATGAGGGGCTGCAAACCCAGGCTCGGTGATGTCACCTTCCCAGCATACGGGGTGTCCATTCTCCACTGCATGTTGTAAGTGCTGCATCAGCTCGTCGAGAGGAAGGTTTAAGTACGAGTCGTGCATCTTGTTTTCTGGTACCTCCAGGGCAAAATAGTCATGGTAGGGGTGGTGAGAGAAACTGGTCAGGGATACATATTCCTCAGGATAGCACACGCTGTGGGCAAACTCTTGCGGGGTGTATTCGGCTCCCAGCATGTGTACTACATGGGCTGGCATATAGCCTATCTCGTTGTCGAAGAGTTCGGCTAGTTCGCTTTTCAGCTTGTCGATGCCAGTCCTTTGGGCAATGGCGCCGTCGCAAATATGCTTCACCTTTCGGCACAATACATTATAGTTGATGTCCTTGGGGTCTTCGTAGCTGTCGTATGGTTGGGCGCCATACCTATCTATATAATGTATAAGCATGGAGCCCATGCCCTTGAGGTTGATGTCTTTCTTGCCTTGGGCGAAATAGTATTCTACGGCTTTCTCTTGCAGCACCATTCGGGCGATGTAGGCAATGGAGAGATTGATGGAGTCGCCTTTCATGATATGTTCGCTCTCGATGGTGGCCAGCATTCCGTATGCCCAGCACAGTTCGCTCTCGCCTTGGTCTTTGATGGGAGTGGTGCTGATGAGTTTTACGTTGGAGGGTAGTTGGCCGTTTCCCGGGTTGGAAGATGGCACGGAAGTTTTGCCCTTGTACCCACAACTGGTGAATACAAGGGCTCCTAATATCGTTGTGATAATCAATGTTCTTTTCATGCCGCAAAAGTACAAAAAAGTTTCGGATTGCCAAGCTTTTGCTAGAAGTTTTTTCCGTATCCGGAATCTTCTAGAGTAGGATTGGCGACAGTGAAAGTCATGCCGTCGGGATAGGTGAAGATGGGACCTGTGTATTTAGTCATCTTGCCCAGCACCAGATGTACATTGTCAAAGGTGCAAGTCTTTATCTCTTTTCCGTCCTTGTCTCTGGAAGTGGCTGTAATCTTTAGGTCAGACACGTCCTCGCTGCCCAATAATACATATATGTTAAACTTAACTCCAGTCAATTGCTGCTTCTTAGCATTGTATTCCAATGTCTTTTTGATGGGGGTAGTTGTCTTGCAAAAGCCGGTTGACGGATTGAATATGATGCCACAGTTGCCAGTAATGGTGAATTCCTCGGAGGCGGCATCTTCTGGAATTTCGTCGCTGGCCTCCAAGCAGAAACAGCTCACGCCTCGTTTGATGGCAATGCTTTTGGATTGGGTCTGGGTAGTTTTGGTGATGTTGACAGTTTGTGAGGCATATGCCATATCTGTGATGGCATTGCTGGGGAATCTCATTTCTGTTGTGCTCAACACCTTGATGTTGCCCGATTTCCTTAGGTTGGTTTTGGCGGCAATCGCTACCAAGGTGTATTCGCCCGATGGCACCGACATCTTGACGCTGCCGAAATCATCGTCCAGACTGTCTTGTCTCACTACATATCCAGAGTCTTGCTCCATACCTTTGGGTATGAGACAAACTTCCAGTTCGGAGTAAAGATGAGCATTCTTCAAAAGGCTGGCTTTTGAAGCGTCCGCTCGCGTCCTCGCTTCTCCCGTGGCTTCCATGGGAGCGATGGAGTTTTCGAAGAAGTCGAAACAAACTTCTTGGTTGTCTACTTGTGGTGCTGTTGACTGCGCCACGTTGTCTTCTTTTGAGCAGCTGTCCAAAAGGAATCCTGCTAGAAGCATGATAGCTCCTATGTATCCACGAATTGCCATAGGCGTTTGGAATTTTAATGCCAGCAATATGCTGGTTTTCCACAATAGACTAAAGACCTTATTGATAATAGGTCTTTAGTCTGTGCAAATATATCAAATATTCTCATTAGTCGTGTAAATATTCTCGAAAAACTTTACTTTCTTGTAGTAAATATTGTGTTTTGTCAGATATTTGCTGTAACTTTGCACCGCAAATTAGGAAAATAGCATTCATGAATACAAAGATAAACGAATTTGAGGTGATGGCTCCGGTGGGATCTCGCGAATCCCTGGCGGCTGCCATCCAGGCTGGAGCCGACTCCGTGTATTTCGGAATCGGCAAGCTGAACATGCGTTCGCACTCCGCCAACCATTTTACCATCGACGACTTGCGTGAGATTGCCGCCACCTGCAACGAGCACGGCATCAAGACTTATCTCACCGTGAACACCGTGATTTACGATGACGACATCGCCACGATGAAGGAAATCATTGATGCAGCCAAGGAGGCGGGCATCTCTGCCGTCATCGCCAGCGACGTGGCTGTGATGAGCTATTGCAATGAGGTAGGTGAGGAAGTTCACTTATCCACACAGTTAAACATCTCAAACACAGAGGCTTTGAAATTTTATTCACGCTTTGCCGATGTGTCTGTCTTAGCACGTGAATTGAACATGGACCAGGTGAAGCACATCCATGAGCAGATAGAGAAACAGAACATCTGCGGTCCGATGGGCAAGCAGGTTCGCATCGAGATGTTCTGTCATGGTGCACTCTGCATGGCCATATCTGGCAAGTGCTACATGAGTCTCGCCAATGCCAACCGCTCTGCCAACCGTGGCGAGTGCGTGCAGATTTGCCGCCGCAGTTACACCGTGACCGATAACGAGACCGGCAACCAACTGGAAATCGACAACAAGTATGTGATGAGCCCGAAGGACTTAAAGACCATTCGCTTCATCGACCGTATGATGGATGCCGGTGTGCGTGTCTTCAAGATAGAGGGTCGTGCCCGTGGTCCAGAATATGTCTATACCGTAGTGAAGTGCTACAAGGAGGCGATTGCTTCCGTACTCGACGGCACATTCACCGAGGAGAAGAAGGATGCCTGGGACGAAAGACTCGCCACCGTCTTCAACCGTGGTTTCTGGGATGGTTACTACCAGGGACAGACGCTAGGAGAGTGGAACAAGCATTATGGCTCCGTGGCTACCGAGAAGAAGGTGCTCGTGGGCAAGGTGATGAAGTACTTCTCCAAACTCGGCGTGGCTGAGGTTGCCGTAGAAGCCTCAACCTTCCAAAAGGGCGAGAAACTCCTCATCACAGGCAACACCACAGGCGTGATGTATCTCAATGCCGACGAGATTCGCTATGACTTGAAGCCTGTGGAGGAAGCAAAGCAGGGTTGGAGAGTGTCTATACCTGTGCCAGACAAAGTGCGTCCCAACGACAAGCTCTATAAATTGATAACAGTAAACGAAATTAAGGAGATAAAATAATGGCAACAATCAATGAATTACAAGATGAAGTAGTGGAGGAATTTCAGGACTTCACCGATTGGATGGATAAGTATCAGATGCTCATCGACTTGGGTAACGACTTGAAGCCTCTCGACGAGAAATATAAGAACGAGCAGAACCTTATCGACGGCTGCCAGAGCCGTGTATGGTTGCAGTGCGACTATGTGGATGGCAAGCTCGTATTTACCGCCGACAGCGATGCCCTCATAGTGAAAGGCATCATCGCCCTCTTGATTCAGGTATTGAGCGGTCATACGCCAAGCGAGATTCTCGATGCCGACCTTTACTTCGTAGAGAAGATAGGATTGAAGGACCACCTGAGCCCAACTCGCAGCAACGGTCTCTTGGCTATGATCAAGCAGATTCGCATGTACGCCTTGGCTTACAAGACCAAGGAGGCAGAGGCTTAAGAATAAAGCTTTTGCCCTTACAGGGCGCACTTTATTCCCATCAAACGACCTAGGGCGTTGCCCTAGGCTAAGTGCTTTTGGGCTTTCAGCCCGAATACTTGAATAAGGTATAGAACTAATGCGTAAATTAAGAACGATAGAGATGAATCGCCTCACCGTCGAGGAGTTCAAGGAGGCAGAGAAATTGCCACTGATAGTTGTCCTCGACGATGTGCGATCCTTATATAATGTGGGAAGCGTGTTCCGCTCTTGCGATGCCTTCCGTGTGGAGGCGGTGTACCTCTGCGGCATCACCGCTACGCCACCTAATGCCGAAATCCACAAGACGGCACTGGGTGGCGAGGACAGCGTGGACTGGGAATACTTCAAGACCACCGAAGAGGCTGTGGAAAAACTGAAGCAGAAAGGCTATTTCGTGTATAGCATCGAACAGGTGGAAGGCTCCACCAAGCTCCAGAACTTGCCAGCGGCTCATCCATCACATCCCAAAGGCTACGCCGTCATCTTTGGCAACGAGGTGAAAGGAGTGAAGCAGAACATCGTGGATATGAGTGATGGTTGTCTGGAGATTCCTCAGTTTGGCACCAAGCATTCGCTCAATGTCAGCGTCACGGCAGGCATCGTCGTATGGGAGTTTGCCAAACTCCTAAAACTTTAAGAAAAAGGTCAATCAAGTTTCCGTATGGGGTGCTTGATTGACCTTTTATTGTTTTCGCTTATTTGCTAGTTTAATAATATTGAGAGAGTTATTTTTCCTTCAGTAGTTTCTCTATCTGTGCATCCAACTTCGCATCCTCGCCTTCGCTAATCTTGCATACAATGTTTCCCTTCTTGTCGATGAGATACTTGGTAGGCAAATAGTGGATGGCGTACTTGTCGGAGATGTCGTTGGTCTTGTCGAAAGTATATTTCACCTTATCTGCAATCTTCAAACCACGGAGCACATGGTGGAAGCCATCGCCCACGAGTTGGTCTTTCTCCACAGCCGCCTTCCATTTAGCAGGATTGCTGTCATCGTCGGAAACATATACCATGTCCAATCCCTTCTTGTGGTATTTGGCGTAAAGCTCACGCATGTGAGGATTGCTCTTTCGACAAGGGCCGCACCAGCTAGCCCAAAAATCAATGATGACAACTTTTCCTTTCAAGGAAGAGAGTGTGAAAGGCTTACCGTTGATGTCGTTGGCGGTGAAGTCTGGGGCAGGACAGCCAGGGCGAACCTTTGCCAAAGTCTCCAATTCTGATTTCACATCCTTGGCATTCACACCATATTTCTGAACATCAGGAGAGAACTTTTCCCATATGCTCTTGATGTCCTCGTAAGCCATATTACCCATATCCATACTTAGATATTGAGAGGCAAAATAGGAGTCGGTATGAGTCTTCATGTAGTTTTGGGTATATTGAGCATATTGCTTCTGATAAGGTTCCATGAGTTTGCTCACGGAATCTTTGCCTTCCTTGGTGGTCTGGGCATAATATGCATCATTCAACTTCATAAGTGGAGCACGGAACGCCTCCATTTCCTTGTTCATGCGGTTGAGTTCGTCCTGTATCTTTCCACCCTTTACGGTGACACTATTCTGTTTGCTTGCATCGCCTGATACATAGATAGTAAGAGGTTCTATGGCGACTTGCCAAGATTTGGCGTTTCGATAGTCCATAGGATTACCTATCAGCAAACTGGCACTTTCGAAGGGTCCATCGATTTCCCCCTTGAATGTAAACTTACCGTTAGTAATGACAGTGCTATCTGTCTCTACGTTTCCAAACTCACCTTTAGACAAATATATCTTTTGTCCTTCAGCGTTTTGGACATTTCCATTGATGGTATATTTACCCTGTGCATTGGCAGTTAGGGCAAGTGTTGCTGTTGCCATCATCAGCAAAAATGATTTCTTATTCATATTATTATAATGATGTTAGAAGCCTTTTAGAAATATATTTATTTGTTCTCAAACAATGTATCAAGATATTTGTAGAACTCAGGGTCTTCACCTACGACGGTCTTATTGATAGTGCCATCGGGATTGATGATGACTTTGGTAGGAAAACCTGTCACGGCATACTTTTCTGGAGTGAGGTCCTTGCTCTCATTCTTGACGTGAACCCAAGGCAACTGATGCTTCTCCACGGCAGCCTTCCACTTGGCCTCTGTATCTTGGCAATCCACACCTACGATTTCAAATTTGCCTTTGTATTTCTCATAATACTTCTTCATCTCAGGCATACCCTTGATACACCATCCACACCATGAACCCCAGAAGTCGAGGATAACGTACTTGCCACGGAGAGAAGATAGCGAGAAATCCTTTCCTTGGATGTCTTTCAGAGTGAAATCTGGAGCCATCTTACCGTCTGCGACATTCTTTTCAGCTTCCTTGCGCATATTTTCAGCCTCCAAGCGGACTTTGACCGCATCGAAGATGCCTTTCAACCTACCGTTGACGATGCTTGGATCCAAGGTACTCATGACCATATTTAAATCTTTTGGCTCCAGGAAGGATGCTACGTATGCTGAGGCTTCCTCGTTCTTGTGAGCATTGAGATAGGCAGTAAGTTCTGCTGTCATCTTGTCTTGTGCCACCTTCATGTCGGTTTCATACATATCTTGTGCTTTCTTCTTGATGTCTTTGTCTTTCGAGTCTCTGATCATGTTGTCGTATTTTTCGGCTTCTTTATAGACTGCTTTGTAGAATTCTTTGACAATGTTGTGAAGGTTGGCGTATTGCTTGTAGAAGCCTGTACCTGTCAACTGGCAGTCTGTTGTGTTCCCTTTCAGTTCCACTGTCTCTCCTGGAATAGCCGGAATGCTTATCGACTCAAACATGTGAGCATCTCTTTGCTGGTTAGATGGTCGATAGAGAATGAGATTCTTGGGCTTGTTGAGTTGAACCTTGTACTCAAACTTACCATTCTTTGTAAGGAGATCTGTAATCTTGGCACCTCTCATGTCATCATAGTCGCTGCCCAATATGACCAAGGTATCCTTGATGTCGGAGAGCTTTCCCTTGAGTGTCAAGATTCCGCTTGTTGGTTTATTTCCTTGTGCATAACTTGCAGCAACCATCATGATGGCTGCTGCAGAAATTAAAATACTCTTTTTCATGAGATATGTCTTTTATTCTTTATAGTTCTGTGTAATCTGAGGATTGTTGTTGAGAACATTCTGAGGGAATGGGAATATCCACATCTTGCTGTCTGGCTTGATGGTGTAGGTCTTGCCTGCCAAAGTACGAGAATAGTCTTGCTTCCAACCATCCAGTTGATTCCAACGCTTTTTGTCAATAAAGATATTACTGCATAGAATATCTTCGTTCATGGTTACTTGTTTGACATGCTTGATAGCCTCTATTGCTGTACTCACTGTACCTTTGAGAGGTTGATATTTCTCAGGGGCGATACGGTTGACACGTACTTTATCAAGATATTCCATAGCGGTATCGTAGTTGCCTTTGTGGGTCTCGCACTCGGCGATGGCAAGATACATCTGAGGGGAGCGAAGTCCGCCATCATTCCAGCGAGAGTTGAAATCATAAGAAATATTAAAACCCGTTTCACCTAACGTTTTCTCGCTTGGGTCTATCATGTAATCGTATGCCATACTAAAGTTACTTACTTTTTCCTTGTAGGCATGACCATCCTCGAAGTTTGCCATGGTAGTAGGTGTATAGCAATTGTAAAACTCATAGCCAATGGTGGTAAAGTAATCCTCGTCTGTACCTTTCTCTCCTCTGTCTATGACAGGATATGTACCTCCTATAAGGTAGCCTTGGGTTGTGCCAAGATACTGAGTATTGTAGTTATTTACAATATCAGCACCCTTGATAGCCAAAGCTTGCTTGGCAGCTTCCTCTGCTTCATCCCATTTCTGCATATTGAGTAGGGTCAAGGCTTTCACGGCGTATGCAGCAGGTTTTCCAAAACGCATCTTGTTGACAGCAACTTCTGGGAGACCATTTAGGTCGATGGCTTCATTGATGTCTTTCAGTATCTGTTGATACACTTCTTCTACAGTGCTCTTTGACTGTGCTGTCTGTATGTCTTTGTCCTCCGTCATGAGGATGATGCCAGAGTCGTTAACAGCTGTAGCAGGATTATAAGCCTTAGCAAACTTATTGACCAGCATATAGAACGACCAAGCTCTCAAAGTAAGGGCCTCGCTCTTGATGCGTTTCTTATCAGCTTCAGTGCCTGATGCTGCGTCTATCTTGTTGAGGATTGGGTTGGCAATGGTTCCGATATAGCCGTAGAAGGCGGAATAGTCTTGGTCGGAGGCTGTCAATTCCGCCATCTTGTCCATATTCTGCTCGTCGTATGTCCACATGATGACCTTACGTGTCTTGTTGGGCTGACTAATGACTGTAGCAATGTTACTATAAGCATAAATCATGTCGCCAGACATCACTCTCATGTCATTGCTGCATCCTTCATATTCTGCATTCAACAGCATTTCAAGTTGGTCGGTGGTAGTAAGCAGATTCTTGCCTTTTGGCTCCAAGTCGGTGAAACTCTCGCAGGAGCTCATCAAGAGTCCAGCAATAGCCAATAAACTATATATTATCTTTTTCATTGTTTTTCGTTTTTATCGTTTATACCATACAAAGAGATTAAAAACTGATGTTCAGACCAAAGATGTATGAACTTGGGTTGCGGAGTCCAAGGGTCTCTGGATCGACATGTACGCTATTTGCTACCCATAGATACTTAGGGTTATCTATTTGGAAGCGGAGAGAGAGACGGTTGATACCTGTTCCACGGAACCACTCTTGTGGGAAGTCGTAGCCCAATACGATATTTCTAATCTTCAAGAAATCTGCATGATGGATGGCATTGTTTGCATAACTCGTTTCTGAACCAAGAGATGTAGATGCATATCTACCGATGCCAGGAATATCTGTAGGATGCTCCGGTGTCCAAGCATTCAAGAAATAGCTGGCAACAGCACGGTTCCAACTGGTAGAGAAAATTTCATCGTGCGTCAAGGCTCTCATCATGTGTCCACCATAGTAAGCCATCAAGATGCTGAAAGTGAAGCCGTTCCATTTCACGCTGTTGTCCATACCCATAATCACCTTTGGCTCGCTCTGTCCTGAGTATTCTAAGACGCTGGTGCTCTTATTAGAAGCATCATGTGATTTTCCACCATCTTCTATATAGAAAAGTGACTGTCCCTTCTCTCCCTCTTGGTCGCTGATACCTGCAAAACGAAAAGACCAAAGGGCGCTGGATGGTTTGCCCTTAACGTATGGACGCTCTATCAATTGATATGCACTGGTTGAAGGGTTCTCCACGTCAGTCACGATATTACTGTTGTGTGACATGGTGAAGTTAGTGGTCCAGCTCCATCCCTTGCGGTTTGCTGCTCTCAACCAGTCATATGTAACCTGCAATTCAACACCACGGTTGCGCATGGATGCCAAGTTGACAAACATGGAGGTAAATCCGGTGGTTGGGTCGAGTGTGCGATAAGAGAATACATCTTTTGCCACTTTATTATAGTAGTCGATGGAACCACGCAGACGATTGTTGAGCAATCCAAAATCGATACCGATGTTGGTGGTACGGCTCTGCTCCCATTTCAAGTTAGGGTTGGCAGGACTCTCTATGGTGCCGTATGGTAAGTTGGTGTAACTGTTGAGGCTTCCCGAAGTAGCGGTCATGTAGCTGGTTGCACCTTGGTAGATGTTACCCGTCACACCATAACTAACACGGAGTTTCAAGAAATTTACCCACTTAATGTCCTTCATGAAGTCTTCGTTATGTATCAGCCATCCTGCACCTACTGACCAAAGTGGTGTACCACGGAATTTGGCGTTCAAACCATATACGTCGGCATAGTCCTTACGGAACGAACCGAATACATTATACTTTTCGTCGTATGTATAAGTAAGGTTGAAATAACCTGAGGCATACTTGTGGTGTTGTTCTGTCAAAACACCCATGCCTTCCTCTATATAAGGACTAAATACAAACTGAGATGCAGGATAGCCCCCAGAAGCTCCAAAGAAATAGGGTGAGTAAGTCATTGTACTCAATGTACTAAAGTCGATGGTATGGGTAGAACTCGTCTGCAACTGATCGTCATAACCCAACATCAAAGCCTTGGAACCAGTTAGCTTGGTCTCACGGAACTCCAAACCTGCGATGGCCATGATGTCGTGCTTGCCAAAGGTCTTGCTATAGTTCAACTGACCACGTGCCGTCCAGTATCTACCATCTGTATTGGTGGTGCGGAGCATACCGCCAGAGGTAGGTACATAGTTCTTGATTGTACCATCGGCTGCCTGATAGTAGTAGGCGTTGCGCATGGTACGCATCACGTGGCTATCTTGTGTGGCAAGCCATTCGGTTGTATTATGATTGGTCTCATAGACAAACTGGGCGTTGGCGGTCAAGCCATCGATGATTTTGAAGAGCAAGTCACCATGATAGCGCATATACTGACGGCGAGAAACCTGTGTGTTCTTGTAGTATTCATCCACAGGATTACTGCTTAAGTCTTCGAAAGGAGAATCGAAGGTCAAGTAATCATCACCATCAAACCAGTAGTGCTGTCCCTTCACGCTGCCATCGGCATTGTAGAATGGCATATAGGCTGGTTGCGCCCAGATGTTAGCATAAGAACCATTGTAATCGTAGCCAGCTTCCTTACTCTTGCTATAGATACCGTTGATGGTCATGGAGGCTGTGAGCCACTTGGCTACATTGTAGGAACCCTTGTATTGTGCATTGAACTGGTTGGCGAAATGATTGATCAGTCCGCAGTTATCATACTTGTAGTTGAGGGTCAGGTTGTTGGTGAACTTGTCGGAGCGACCACGCAGCGAGAGGTTGTATTGCTGCATCACTCTTTGCTTATAGACTGCGTTGGCATAATCTTTGGCGTAGTTGTTCTTCTTGAGGGAAGCCAACTGACTTTGCAGTTCTTCGTCTGTGATATTACCCAATGCTCTCTGATAATAAGCATATTGAATAGGAGTTACCATCTGTGTACCTTGACTTATAGCTTGTTCGGCATTCTTCAATGGGTCGGTCACCTCTCCATCATTGTGGAAGAAGTAATAATCCCAAAAATTAGCCTCTGCATCCACTTGTTGTTCTGGAGTCATGTAGAAGTTGTCAGCGTAATCCACGTTCTTCTTCTCATAGACCGTGAGGTTGGCTGCAAAGTCGATGTCTATCTTGCCCGCCTTCTTGGCGTTCTTGGTGGTCACGACGATGACACCATTGGATGCTCGGGCGCCATAGATGGCGTTGGCTGCGGCATCCTTCAGAACATTCACGCTCTCGATATCGTAAGGGTTCAGATCATCGATGCTTCCTTCCACAGGCACTCCATCCACTACCAACAATGGGGTAGTCTCGGCATAGAGCGAGGAGGTACCACGGATGGTCATCTTGCCATTATAGGTGGAAAGACCTGCCACACGACCCTCCAGGTTGTTCATGATATTCGTCGTGTAACGCTCGTCCAATTTTGAAGAGGTGATAGTGGTGACCGAACCTGTCATCTTAGGCTTGGAAATTTCTTGATAACCAGTAACTACGACCTCAGACAATTCATGGTCTGTGCCCATCTGAACATTACGATTCAATGGGTTTCTTCCATTGCCAAGATGTACCTCTGCATTGCTCATGCCGAGGTAACTGAAACGTAAGGTGCAAGCATTGGCTGGTACCTTCAAAGTATAGAAGCCCTTGCTGTCGGTGATGGTGCAAACCTTGCTGTCGTCGATGCAGACAGATACGCCAATCAATGGCTCGCCACTCTCGTCGGTGACGATACCAGACACATTGCGAACTCGCTCACCAGCGATGCGGCGAGTGATGGTTACGATGTTGCCCTCAATCTCATAACGGCAGTTTACCTTTGCCATTACCTCGTCGAGCACTTGTCGCAAAGGACGGTTGGTGGCACTCACGCTGATGTGTGGCAGTTTGGCTGCCAAATCTGTGCTGTAGATGAAATTCAAGCCTGTTTGCTTCTTTACCTCGGCAAAGAATTGCTTTACACTCATCGACTTGGCGTTGATGGTTACGCTCTGTCGCTGAGGCTGTTGAGCCATGACAGGACTTACCCCCCCGAATGTAATTGCTCCTAAGATGAGCGATTTGGCGAAGAGGTTGTGTTTCTTTTTCTTCAAATCTTTCATACTCTCTTTCTTATATAATTAAACATGGATATGAAAATCACTTAATATTTTTAATTAGAACTCCATTGAGCTGCCTGATTACAGCTCAATGGTGATGGTCTTATTCTTTGGCATCAAGCAAGCATGGTTGTCGCAAGCCTGATAGTTGATGGTGAAGGTAATCTTACCATTTCTTCCCTCAACTTTCTGGCGGAAAATTTGCTCGCCATCCAAGATGATGGACTTGGAACCAGCCATCGGCCTGCCAGCTGGTTTTTGTAGCTCACCAATAAGTTTTGCGTCGCCTTCAGCCTTGAGGTCGTAAGTAGTCTGGATATAAGGGTCCTGGTCGCTTACCTTTGCATAGATATGGTAACCAGGGTATATCTTCATGCGGATGATGACTTCCTTATTTGCGCCTACGGTGCTAACAGCTGACGATAAGGCTACCGGCTCTTCTTGGGTAGCTTTTTCTGTGATTGGGGCAATCTTGCTTTCGTCGAAATCATAGTATTTGAGAATGCTGTAATCGTTGCCTGGAGTCTTAGGGGCGAGGTCGTTGACGAGCCACAACCAGCCGCCGCTCTCGGTGAAGAAGAGCTTGCTTTGATATTTGTTGTACCAATTGCGCCACTCCTTGGCATTCTCGTAGCGGAGCAAGGTATAGCGATAGAGGATGCGTTTGGCTTTCTCTACGTCTTGGTTGCTTTCCCATAGGGTGATTGCTTTGTCAAGGATTCGCTTGTCGTTGTTGGCGATTCCGAGGCTCTTTGCATCTTCGTCGAGTGTCACATCATATCCGTTGAGGTCGCCATAGAAATAAGGACGGTTCTCGGTATAATACTTGACGTATGCATCTACGTCTGTACCAAATTTCTCATATAGCTTGCCTGCTCTTTCCTTTACATAGTCAATATAGGATGGAACTGGCTGAGGATTTTCTGCCATTTGCATGTACATCTGTTCCATCTCGCCTATCTTTTTGCCCGCGGCTACGACCTTTTTGAGAGAATCAGCCATATGTTTATTCTCTTTGTTGAATGACTCGATCGACTCTTTGTAAGCATCGTAGTTTTCTTTGCTTACCGTGTATTTGTGCTCATCTACTGTGGAGCGTGTGGCGATGCCTTCGTTGAGCTTGCGAGCGATGATATGATGACCTTTGAACTTGTTGATGTAGATGACTGCGTTGAGGAATACAGGTTTGGCTTCTTCCGTCATGTCGGCAGGAGAGGCTGAGAATCCCCAGTGCAGGAAGTTGGCGTGGCGACCGATGGCTATGGCGCCATAGCTCTTGGCACTCTCGCCGCCTGAGATGATCTCTGCGTCAGGAGAGTCGAGATAACCCCACTGGCGAGTTACCATACCTACCTTGTAGCCCTTGGTATTGCCATAGTCTTTGTTTTGTACCTTCCACATGGGAAGCATATTAGGGAGCTTCTGTTGGCACATTTCGGCATATTCCTTGGCACCAGCAGGTGTTGGTCGATTCTCTGTGGTAATCTTCACCTTATATGGACCCTTGAAAATGGCATTCTTGGCCTGCATATTGTAGGCATGGCCGAGAAGACAGAGGCAATACCAGTCGTTCTTTACACCGATATAGCGACCTGTTGTCTCGCTCTCATCGGCAATAGTGATGACGGGACGGTCGAAATTCTCAGGGAAATACTTGGCTGGTATCAACTTGCCGTATCTTCCATTTTCGATAATGCTGCGGCGTGGTGTGATGGGGGTAGGGTCGCCATCAATGATGGTTACGTCGTAGTCGTAAGACATCTTGTAGTTGTAGTCCTTTCCTTGCACGGCCTTTACTGTAGTGAAGTAAGTCTCAAGGAAAGATTTCCAAGCTGCAGTGCGAGCCACGATGCTCTTGGCATTTGCCTCCTTGTCATAATCACGGGTACCAAAGGTCTCTATGTCGGAGTGGCCTCCCACATAGAGCACCTTCAAGTTGGTCTTCTTTACGTTGGCAGCCATTGTTGCGATGCAAGCAAACAAGGCTAGAGCCATCATTGATAAGAATCTTTTCATGTTGTTGTTATTTTATGTTGTTATTTGCGGATGGTAATGGTGTTGTCGCTGGCTTTTATCTTCAGCCCCGTGATGTTTTCTATTGCATTGAGGGTCGGAGCCATTGGCTCATACTTGTCGATGCTTCCCGTGAAGCGTATCTCCTGAATGTCGTCGGAAGAAAACTCTACCTTCATGTTGTACCAATGAGAAATAACCTCCATCAGTTCTGCCAAGGTGCAACCATCGAAGAAGAAATTGCCAGTGTTCCACGAGGTGTAGAGGTTGATGTCCACCTTATTTATATTAGGGGTCCTGCCTGGTTGCAGCGTTGCCATTTCGCCTGGCTTCAGGAGATATTCCTTGCCATGCTTGCTGTTCACACCCACCTTGCCTTTCACGAGGACAACATGGGTAACGCCTTTCTCCTTGGTGGTATTGACGTTAAACTCTGTTCCGTAGTCGTGTATGTTGCCGTTGGCGGTCTCTACGATGAAAGGGCGATTCTTGGCATCCTTGGCCACGACGAAATAGGCTTCTCCTGTGAGCTTCACTTTTCGCTCGCTTCCTACGAAGTGGTTTGGGTATTCCAGTTTGGTGTCGTAGTTGAGGTGTACATACGTACCATCGTCGAGCACCATCCAGAACTCTTTGTCTTTCTGGGTGATGAGCGTGCCTTCTGTCGCTTGGTCTGCAGGGATGTCTGCCGATTCTTCCAGCTGTTCGGCTTGTGCCAGTGCGCTCTTGGTGTCTTTTACCTTTACAGCCTTGCCGTTGACGATAAGGGTGGCTCCATTCATTCCATTCTGCTCTACGCGTTCGATGGCCTGGTGCATTTCGGCGGTGATGACAGGGGCTTCTGTTTGGTTGCCCATCATCATCCAAGTGACGATTACTGCACATGCCACCACGGCAGCCACTGCGATACGGCGCATCCATACGAAGCGCGCATGGCGAGATGGTTCGCTTTCTGCGATAGAAGCGGTGAAACGCTCCTTTGCTTTTTCTGCATCAATCTTTTGGTAGAGGCGATAACGTTCGGAGAAATCTGCCTCGTCCATCAATTCATGTATCTTGTCCTTGAGCGAAGGCTTTTCTTCTGCCATTTGTTGCAGAGCCTTGCCTTCATCGTCATTGAGTTCGCCAGTTATCAACTTGCTGACGAGCGTATTGATATCGTAGTTGTTACTCATATTTGTATATTCTGTTAATAGGCTCCTGAGAGCTCTCTTTTTTATATTATTACACTTAAAAGGGGATTATGGGTTACAAATCATAAAGAAAAATAAAGAAAAACTTGCTTTTTTGTATGTATTCGGATAAAAAACCTTATCTTTGCATTCGTATTAGCGAGAAAACAGACTAGTTTATTCATGGGGAGAGGAATATCAGACTTAGACATAAATGTGATTTGTCAATGGAACGACAAGTCGATAGAGCTGTTGTACGATAAGTATTATCGTGCACTGGTGGCTTATGCTTCTAGGTTTGTGGATATGGAAATAGCTGAGGATATTGTACAGGAATTGTTCACCGTTTTGTGGGAGCATCGCCCTATCTTTCATAGTATTTCTCAACTTTCTGCTTATTTTTATTCTTCGGTACACAATGCTGCCATCAATCAGCTTCGCCATCAGAATGTGCACAACAATTACCGCCAGAGCATCGTCGATAACTTGCAGGAGTTTATGCTGGTGGATGATATGTCGGATGTATTCAACAAGGAGGATATCTATCGGCAGTTGTTCTTGGCGATAGATAAGTTGCCGCCTCGTCAGCGTGAGATATTTCTGCTGTGCATGGATGGCAAGAAGAATAGGGAGATTGCTGAACAGTTGCAGATTTCAGCCGAGACCGTAAAAGTGCAAAAGCGCCGAGCCATCAACCATCTGCGTGAACAGTTGGCCCCGATGGCGCTAGCGCTTTTGTATCTCAAGTTATCCGCAATTGGCGAATTTCCTGTTTAATCATTATTTCAAGTACTCCCCGAAATCGGTGAGGCGCATATCGCCTTTCTTCAAGAAGGTGTCGTGCATGGCGAGGGCTGCTCTCATGCTCTGTGGCTCGTGACCCTTCTCGGCTAGCTTTAAGTATTCACGAAGCATCGGACGATAGTCTGGGTGAGCGCAGTTCTCGATGATTTCCTTCGCACGGCGCAATGGTCCCTTGCCACGAAGGTCGGCAACGCCCTGTTCGGTTACGATGACATCAACATCGTGCTCGGTGCTATCCACATGGCTGCACATCGGTACGATGGCGGAGATGCAACCATTCTTGGTGGTACTCTGAGTAGTAAAAATGGAGATGTAACCATTGCGCTCGTAGTCGCAAGAGCCGCCGATACCGTTCATCAACTTGCTGCCGCAGATGTGACTGGAGTTCTCGTTGCCATAGATGTCGCACTCGATGGCGGTGTTCATGGCGATGACTCCCAGTCGGCGGATGACCTCAGGAGAGTTGGAAATCTCGCTCTGGCGGATGGTGAGATGCTGCTTGAAGTAGTCGATATCCTCATACACCTCTTTTAATGTATCGTTGGTCACGGTGAGCGAAGAGCAAGAAGCATCCTTGATTCTGCCCTCACGCATATATTTTACCACGGCATCCTGCACCACCTCGGTATATACGCTGAACACAGGCACGTTAGGATTCTGTCCTAATGCTTCTAGAACGGCATTAGAAGTGGTTCCCACGCCGCTCTGCAATGGCAGGAACTGTGGAGGGATATGTCCCTTCTTCAAGTCGCTGACCAAGAAATCGGCTACGTTGTGTCCCATCTGCTCTGTCACAGGGTCGAGTGGCTTGAAGGCACGAGCCTCCTCCGGGATATTGCATTCCACCACACCGATAATCTTCTGGGCGTCAATCTCCACATACTCTTTGCCGATTCTGTCGCCCACGTTCAGGATAGGGATAGGCTGGCGGAATGGACACTCGGCTATCTCATACACATCGTGCAGATAGCGGGAGGCAGGGCTATGGAAGGTATTCTTCTCGATGAGCACCTTCTTCGCCAAGCGAACGATGGTAGGTACGATGCCGCCGGCAGAGGTCAAGAATGCCTTGCAGGTGGTCTCGCCTTCCTCTAGGTCAGAGACCTCGATGATGGCAAGGTCTATCTCGCCATAGAATCCACGGCGCAGACGCTCAGCCATGTGGCCGAGGTGCATATCCTCGTAGTCGATTTCGCCGAGGTTGGTATGGGTGCGGAAATCCTTGTTGGTAGAAAATGGCGCACGGAACTTGATGGCATGAGCCGCAGCCATGTCACCCTCGATGCTTTGCGAAGTAGAAGCGCCCGTCAAGATGCCCACTTGGAATGGTCTGCCCGCCTCGTGTTCGGCGATAGCTCGCTTGGAAAGTTCACGGAAGGTGGCCTTAGGCACGCCGTTAGGGGTGAAACCGCTCAATGCGATAGTATCTTGATCGCTAATCATCGCTGCTGCCTCGGCAGCTGTAAGTCTTGTATATGCCATTTTCTTCTTTATGCTTTGTTCTTTACGCTTATCGGTGGCAGTTGTTGCCGCCATCTTGATAATTGATAACTAAATGTGGGTGCAAAGTTACACATTATTTCTGATATACGCTAATGTTTTGATGATTTTATGCAGATAAAGGGCGAAATACTTACTATTTGTGAATAGATATACAGTAACGGATAGCTTTATGCAAATTTCCGTTGAATTCTGTCGGTATTTGGAGGAGATGTTATTTTACAGAACACCCTCGATTTGGCAGAATAAGCACTACTAAAGTGGCTCTAAGTATGTTAAAAATACCACTTAGAGCCACTTTTGTCCCCATTCATTTGGCTCTAAGTGGTATTTTTTGTATATTTGCAGCCAAATTACCGGTATAAACAACAAGAAGAATATGGCAAGGATTATTGGAAGAAAGCATGAGTTACAGCAACTTAGTGAGGCTTACAAAGCAGAAGAGGCTTTGTTTGTCGTAGTATATGGTCGCCGAAGAGTGGGGAAGACTTTCTTGGTAAGAGAGGCTTTCAAGGACAAAATGGCCTTTTACGCCACTGGCGTGAACCAAGAAAACAAGGAGGTACAGCTTATGTACTTCTACCATGCCTTGTGCAAATATTCTGATACTCCTTTGACCTTACCCAAGAATTGGTTGGAGGCATTCGATGCGCTCATCCATATATTGGAAGCATCGCAAGAAGAGAAGAAGGTGGTCTTTCTAGATGAATTGTCATGGATGAACGGACAAGATGGCTCTTTCTTAACAGCACTGGAATGGTTTTGGAACAGTTGGGCATCGGCACGCAAGGACATTTTGCTGGTTTGCTGTAGTTCAGCCACTTCGTGGATTATCAACAAGGTTTTCAACAACCATGGTGGATTGTATGGGCGAGTGAATCGACGTATCCATCTCCATCCTTTCTCTTTGAAGGAATGCGAAGAGTTTTATGCAGACAGAAACATAGCCATGAATCGTTACGACCAAGTGATGAGTTATATGGTGTTTGGCGGTGTTCCTTATTATCTCAGTATGCTGGAATCGTCTAAGAGTTTGGCACAAAATATAGATACCTTGTTGTTTGCACCCGATGGGCAACTCCATCAGGAGTATGAGAACTTGTATCAAGCGATGTTTCGCAATGCCGACAATCATCTGTTGATAGTAAGTGCTATGGCAACCAAGAACAAGGGATTGACCCGAAAAGAGATATTGGAGGCAACTGGTCTGGCGAATGCTGGTAGCACCACCAGGGTATTGGATGAACTGGAACAGAGTGACTTCATCCGCAGATATACAGCATTTGGCCAGAAGAAGCGTGATGAACTATACCAACTCACCGATGCCTATACATTATTCTATTTCCATTTCTTGAAAAATGGCAAGAATAACGACAAGCAGTTTTGGGAGCATCACCTTGGCACGCCGAAGATAAACTCATGGGCTGGTTATGCTTTCGAACAAGTCTGTTTGGCTCATGCGGAACAAATCAAGATGGCTTTGGGTATCAGTGGAATTGCAGTGTCGGCATCGGGATGGTTGAGCAAATCGAAAGAACAAAAGGCTCAGATAGACTTGGTCTTGGACAGAGCCGACAACATCGTGAACCTTTGTGAGATGAAGTATTCTACTCGTCCTTACCCAATTGACAAAAAATACGCCGACACATTGCAAAATAGGCAATGGCTCTTCGAACAGGAGACAAAGACTCGCAAGAGCTGCCAGCAGGTGATGATAACCACATATGGATTGATAAAAAATCAATACACGAGTATCATACAGCGTGAGTTGACATTGGAAGACTTATTCCTTTGAAGTCCCCGATAAACGCTATAGATTCAGCCCCTAGTAGGAGCGAGACCTTGCTCCTACTAGCGATACATTCAGAGGGTACTAACGCCGTTCTAATGTTGTACTAAAAGCAATGAAAATTTTAATAGCCGTTCAACTCTGAAGCTTAACTTCAGAAGGAGTAATTCCAAACTGGCGCTTGAATGCAGTAGTGAAATGGTTTGGATTTCTGAAGCCAACTATCAAATATATTTCCGACCTTTTGCTTTTGCCCTCTGCTATCAAGGAATATGCCTTTTCTAGGCGTGACTTTAATATCCAGTGGTGGGGCGTATCGGCAAAGGTTGTTTGGAAATCTCTCTTGAAAGTAGATAGGCTTCGCCCAGTAAAATAGGCAAATTGCTCGATGTTCAAGTCGGAAAGATAATTCTTTTCCATAAACTCCTTGATGTCAATTTTCCATTGTGTCTGAAAATCAAAGATGACACATGCCAGTTCGGGCTTTATTTGTAATAAGACCAATACCGCCTCATAAATCTTGGCATCGATTAGCTCTTTCGATAACTCAAGACCATTGCTAAAATATTGGTCGAGCGAGGAGAACAAGCCAATTAAAAATGGATGGGAAGGAAGAGGTGTAGCTATAGCCTGTGCCAGCACTGGATTTTTGTCAACCTTGGGAAGATTGATTTTTGTGGCAATCTTCCGCAAGGTATCCATATGCAGATGCAAAAACAAGCCCTTGAAAGGTTCTCCGTTTAGCCCCGTCTGCTTCATTTCCTTTATGAGATGGTTGCGCCTCACGAAAACAGCCTCGCCATTGTTTAAGGTAACTTGCTTCTTCCCCATTTTTAGGGTAAGGCGACCTGACATGATGAAGACTATCTTATGGTCTTCTACCATGTCATGGCAAATCATGCCTTTTTCCGTTATGCAACGATAAAAGGTCTTTTGATAATCTTGATGTATTTCGTTTTTTGTAGCAACCATATTTCTCTTTAACTGTTTCTGCAGTCTTTTTTATATTAATATTCTATCTTGATCAAAGAAACACCTTGTCTAGGCAAATCAAAGTTGATAGGAAGGTTGCCATCAACTATCTTTACCCAGCGAGGAGATTCTACAGTTTGCAGATTTCCACTTTTTTCCAACTCCAGTATTTGCTGTTGGCTTGGCGATTTGGGCGAGCCCATTTCTTGCCATTTGGTATAAGCATTGCTATGTTGTCCATCTACCCTGTAATGTGTAATTAACGCTTGCTTTGCCGTTTTATTGCCATCTACCTTTAAGAAAATATGGGCAGGAGCAACGGAAGTGAAGTTGTCATCATGGTAATTCCATATCATGATGGTTGCCTCTTTGTCTTTGGCAGAAGCCAATACACCAATGTCGGCGGCATCTCTCACACTGTTTTTGCAGATGGAGTCAAGTGGCAACATAGCGGAAGACTTGGCTTCGACTAGAGTGCCACCCATTTGCCCAAACATTCTGAATACGTTGAGTACAGGCTTAGTAACCCCATTGGTGGCCAAGTCGCGGAACCCAGCAAACCAAGGTTGGTTCTCAAACTCGAAAGCCCAAGTTACGGCACCGATGAGATTGAGCCCATATTTGCGTTTCAACTCGTAAAGGCGAGCATAAGAGTCGGCCACAGTGCTGGAATATACGGTCCCGTTACGATAATTATAGTTGGGAGTATATTCCGATGAGCAAGCAGCGCAGCCCTCTGGATCGAATTCTCCGACGATAAGAGGAAGATTCTTCAGTTCTGGATAAGAAGAAATTACATCGAATGCCGCTTTTACATCATTTAGCTGGGCACTGATTTTCATCATAATCCTGTCGTTGATGAGCTGTGGGTAGCCTTTGGCATGGAATCCTAGATAGCGAAGGGGTGACCCCTTCTTTCCCGTCGCATAGTTCTTGCCATATAGGCAATGTTCAATGAATTTTCGGAAGTACTCTCGGTTTTCCTTGCCTCCAGCTCCTGCCGTATGGGGACCGCCGACAATAGCATTAGGCAATGCTTTCAACAATCCATCCACTGCATAATCGTATATCTTGCAATAATCCTCGAAGGAACCAATCAAATAGCCTGCTGGTTCATTCCAGACTTCCCAATACCAAGAATTGACTTCTTCAATGCCATATCGTTCCTTACAATGCAATGCCCATTGATAAACCAATTCCCCCCATTTTTTGTAATTCTTAGGAGGATATGCCCATCCTGTAAATATCTCATCATATTTTGCATCAGGTGTCCAATGGTGCTGATAAGGATTGGGATGGCTAGAAAGATCTTTTGGCATAAAGCCTATCTGTACCAATGGATGCATGCCTCTTTCGATATAGGTATCGAAAATGCTATCCACTATATTCCAATGATATTGAGGGCGGCCATTTTTGTCTTCTGTATAGATATTGGTTGCACCCCATTTCAGGGCAGGGGTTCCATCACCGCTAGTCATGAGATTGTGTGTTCTGACGTAAACAGGGACAGGACTTAGATTGGCTATGTCGGTAAGAAGCTTCTTGCCATCTTTCATGTAGGTGTAATTAGGCTCATCGTAGCCAAACCAAGCCCAGAGAGGTTTCATCTCTTCGAGAGGCTTATCTACATGAACCGATACTTGAACTTCATTCTGTTTGGCATCCTCCTTTATTTCGTATAATTCAATGCCTTTGTTCTTTCCAAGGTTTCGACTATATTGCTTGTCGTGTGCATTGTTCCAATGTTCAAACACTCCTAAGCTTCCTGTCTTGACACCATTTGGGCGATAGTCGCCCCACTTGGCATTCCATCCCTTGGCAGCCTCCTTCAGATAGTTGTCGCAATTCTGGCTGGAACCTTTTTTGAACTGAGGTGCTCCACTAAATCCAAGTTCTTTTCCGAATTCCGCAAACAAGAAGTCCATGCAGACCGACTCGATGGCTACAGGGTCGAGCGACATGAAGTAGCACCCGCTCCACTGATTGTCAAACATTTTCCATTTGTCTCGGTCGGGACGTGGTGCACCTACGTTGGTCTGCATTCCATAAATTCCATCCACCACATACAATAAGGTCTTCTTGCCCAAATTGGGACATCCCATCAAGTCAACGAAAGCACTATAATCGCCTTCCTTTCCAGACATTTGGCTTACTGTGGTGGAGTTATGCATACGAACGGGAAAAGGAATGGAACCAAAGTGATTCTTAGCACACAGGGTAACGCCATTGATTTCATGCCCTTTCAGCAAAGCGATGTTTATCAGATATTGAGCTTCTACAACCGCTTGTGGCAGTACCGTTCCTAGAGACACAGAAGGATCGGTATAGGAAATGGCATTCTTAACCCAATGGGCAGAATCTACACCTTCGCTCCCCATTGCACTCATCCATTTCACTAGAGGGAAAAGCTGGTGTACAGGACGATAAATTCTATCAGGAATGGCACGTTTTTTCCAACCAATGGTTGCATCATATATGGTGATACATTCTTGTGGTACGTTTGCTTGTTGGGTTAACTGTTGCAAAATGGCAATTGTTGCTTGTGGCGACTGGTCTATGTCATTGTCGCTGTCTGATACCTCATAGGTGTTGTTTAAGTTTATTTTAATGGCTATCTTTTCGCCTTTTTGGTATCCTCGATTTCCCCTTCCATGTTGGGTATTATAGTACTTGAATATGGCTGTCCATGCTTTTGATGATGATGGTTCTCCACTAAGAGCACATAGTGATTGGGCGTACATTCTGTTTAGGATAGCCTGGTCGATATTTCCATCGTCCCACCAGTGTCCATCCTTTCCATTCCATTTTGCCACGTTCCCATCTCGTATCCAGGTAACTCTGCCTGGATAAATACCGCGGGCTTCTCCAATGGGTTGATTGGGGGTAAAATGTAGTTCTTGTGCAGATGCCGAAATGCTTTGCCAAAGCAATAAGGCTAAGGCAAAGCAGAAAATGATGAGATGCTTATGTTTCATACGTTTATGAGTTAGTGTTTTGGAATCATTGATAATACTACAGTTTTATTCACCTCTTCCTTGCAGTAATACTTGGTCAGCCTCACTCATTCTGTTTCTGATAAAGCGAGACTGGTGCCAATAAGGATATAATAAAGGCATTTGACTCACTTGGTTCAAGCGTAGCTTCTCCTCGTCGGTTAATACCACATCTACAGATTGCAAATTGTCTTGCAATTGTGACAATTTGCGGGCTCCTACGACAAGAGAAGTAACTCCAGGGCGTGACAGAGTCCAAGCCAACGATACCTGGGCCACAGAAATTCCCTTACTTGCAGCAATGTCTTTCAATACGTCCACAATATTCCAAAGACGTTCGAAGTCATGTATTGGAGGTTCGTTCCATCCTTTGGCAAATCGTCCATCCTCAAGTGTTTGTGATTCGCGAGAATACTTTCCTGAAAGTAAACCGCCTGCTAATGGGCTCCAGATGAGCGCTCCTAATCCTTGATCCACACCGATTGGGAGCAGTTCATATTCAGCCTCACGTGCTTCGAGCGTATAATGAATCTGCTGTGTTACGAATCGTTGGCAATTATGTTTGTCGGCAGCCATCAAGCTTTTCATGATTTGCCAACCTGCAAAATTAGAACAGCCCACATAGCGTACTTTTCCTTGTTTGATGAGAGTGTCCAGTGCTTCCACCATTTCATCGACGGGAGTAGTGCCATCCCATTGGTGCAAATAGTAAATGTCAATATGGTCGGTGCGAAGACGCTTCAAACTTTTTTCACATTCACGAATAAGATGGTAACGGGAGAATCCCTCGTCGTTTACTCCATCGGAAACTGGCATGCGAGCCTTGGTGGAAATCAATACGTCGTGAGGGCGTTTTCCATTGAATATCTCACCTATGATTTCTTCCGATACACCATCAGAGTAGATGTTGGCTGTATCGATAAGATTTACTCCCTTGTCGAGGGCATAACTAATTATTTCGCTAGCCTCTTTAACTCCACATGTGCCTACTTCGGCAAATTTGTTTTTACCACCAAATGTCATAGTACCTAATGTCAAGGCTGAAACTTTCAAGCCAGACTTTCCTAAAACTCTATATTCCATATTTCTTGTTTTTAAGATGTGTTGCAATGATGCAGCAAAGGTACAAAAAATTCTAGAAACCTACCTTTCGTTTTCGTTCAAAATAACTTTCTAAAAAGTTCAATTATAAACGAGCCATCACTAAAGATTATAGAAACATAGGGAACTCCTCCTGTCTCATTGATATAATGGAAGTTTTTAATAAGTACTTTCTGCTGAATAGAGATTTACAGACGGTTCATCTCGGCATTACCCGCTCCCGTTCCCTTATACTTGCTGCGAGTGGTATTAAACTTGTAGCGAAGGGTGAGGGTGACGTCCCTCGTTCCTCGCTTCGCCACCTGCAAGAGTTCCATCTTTTGGTTATAGAGCAGGTTGGCATCTATGTTCTTATAGAACAAGTCATTGCCTTTTACCTCCAATGTAAACGCATCCTTTAGGAAAGACTTACTTAGGGTAACATCCAATACGTGCTGCTCTTTCGCCAAATATACATTCATCGTGTTGCCCTTGCTCTGATAGCGGTAATCCACGCTAATTATAAAAATCTTACTATCATCAAAGTGCTTCCACTTTCCAGTCGTCGATACTTCTTCGATCTTCCGAGAAGTTGATGCCAACCTTGTATTTCTTTCGCTTGTCGTCGGCAAAGGCGGCAGCATAATCTTTATGGTCGATTTGCTCCATCGCTGTCTCAGCATCCTTCTTGTACTTGAGTTCCAACACATAGATGCTACGCTTCGTTTTCAGCACCATATCGATTCTGCCGTCGGATGTAGGTACCTCTGGGGTTACATCGCATCCGAGGATTAATAATATGGTATAGAGCACTGCTTGATAGTGGCGCTCGTTGTTGTTGACCAATGTGTATGGGAACTTCTTGTAGAAGGTCTGGAGATAGGGGAGAAACGCTTCCATGTGGTCATCGGTGCTCAGGATGAAGTTATCTATCCAAGCTTTGTTGATGACATCACGGTCATCCATCCCGTCCGGCGCATAATAACGGAAAAGACTGTTGGAGAAGCCTTTGCGAACCTCCTCGTTAGGGAAGGCAAGCTTGTAAGAGTCTGCCATATAAACCATAAAGACGCTCGTAGGGAGAAATCACCACATTGAGCGTTGACATCAAGTTTGCAAGACTATAATACTTGCCTTTGCTGATGTCAAAATGGAGAACTGGATAAGCTGTCCATTCGGTCTCCAAGCTATCAATCGCCAAACCTTTGAACAGTTCCTTCTTTCCTTGGAAGTAAGCCTGAAGGGTTGTGACAAGAAGAGATTTTCCGAATCGTCGAGGACGACTCAGAAAACAATAGGTACTCTCATGAGTTAAATTGTAGATAAGTTCCGTCTTATCCACATACACATAGTTTCCCTTGATAATTCTCTCAAACGTCTGTAGGCCGAGAGGGTATCTTCTACCTTTCATAAGCTATTCTTTTTTTATTACGATGGCAAAGTTAAGGTATTTTTCCCGATTCTCCAAACTTTTTGTTAGCATTTAGCCCGATAACTCGGAAAAAAGCATTAACTTTGCACGCAAATTATAAAATCATAAAAAGAAAGGTTCATACAAGATGGAACAGAAATTATTGATCTACAACACTCTCACGCGTACGAAAGAGAGATTCACTCCGCTCCACGCACCTAACGTGGGCATGTATGTTTGTGGCCCTACCGTGTATGGCGACCCGCATCTAGGTCATGCGCGCCCTGCCATCACCTTCGATATACTCTTCCGTTATCTCAAGCACTTGGGATACAAAGTTCGCTATGTAAGAAACATCACCGACGTGGGCCACTTGGAGCACGATGCCGATGAGGGCGACGACAAGATAGAGAAGAAGGCTCGCCTGGAGCAGTTGGAGCCAATGGAGATTGCGCAATACTACACCAACCGCTACCACCAGGCTATGGAAGCCCTCAACGTGTTGCCTCCTAGCATCGAGCCTCACGCCACTGGTCACATCATCGAGCAGGAGAAGCTGGTGCAGGAAATCCTCGACAATGGCTATGCCTACGAGAGCAACGGCTCCATCTACTTCGACATCGAGAAATATAACAAGGACCACAAGTATGGCATCCTCTCTGGTCGTAACCTGGAGAACGTCATCAACGAGAGCCGTGAGCTCGCTGGTATCGGCGAGAAGAAAAACCAGGCAGACTTCGCCCTCTGGAAGAAGGCTTCGCCTGAGCACATCATGCGCTGGCCTAGTCCTTGGAGCGATGGTTTCCCAGGATGGCACTGCGAGTGTACGGCCATGGGACGCAAGTACTTGGGCAACCACTTCGACATCCACGGTGGTGGCATGGACTTGATTTTCCCTCACCACGAGTGCGAGATAGCACAGGCAGTGGCTTCACAGGGCGACCAGATGGTTCACTACTGGATGCACAACAACATGATTACCATCAACGGTCAGAAGATGGGCAAGAGCCTCGGCAACTTCATCACCTTGGAGCAGTTCTTCACAGGCGATCACAAGAGCCTAGAGCAGGCTTACTCGCCTATGACCATCCGCTTCTTCATCCTCTCCGCCCACTACCGCAGCACCGTGGATTTCTCCAACGATGCGTTGAAGGCGAGCCAGAAGGGATTGGAGCGTTTGATGAACGGTATCAACGACTTGGAGCGTGTGCCTGTGGCTAAGCAGAGCGATGAGCAGGTGAAGAAGTTCGTGAGCGAGTTGCGCCAGCGCTGCTATGATGCGATGAACGACGACTTCCAGACTCAGCTCGTCATCAGCTACCTCTTCGAGGCTTGCCACATCATCAACACAGCCCTCGACCACAAGGCAAACATCTCTGCCGATGACTTGAAGGAGCTCTCAGACACAATGCATCTCTTCACCTTCGATCTCCTCGGTTTGAAGAGCGAGAAGGGTGCCAACAACGATGCCCGTGAGGAGGCTTACGGCAAGGTAGTGGATATGGTGCTCGACCTGCGCGCCAAGGCAAAGGCAGCCAAAGACTGGGCTACCAGCGACCAGATTCGCGATGCTCTCGCCGAGGCAGGATTCGAGGTAAAGGACACCAAGGATGGTGTTACCTGGAAACTGAACAAGTAAATGTGCAAGCAATTATGTGTTAAAGAAGCAAGCTCGAAATGTTAACAAAACTAACTCATAGTTTTATCACCCATAACTCTATGAGTTGTTGTTAGGAAAGCTATATTTTTACGTCCCGATGTAGTGCTATCTGCATCGGGACGTATTTTTATTTATGTCGGGATACAGCACTATCTGCATCGGGATGTATAGGGGGTATAAAATGGAGAGAGTTAACAGAGTCAACAGTTAACAGTTCGTTTTTGCATACTTACCCCCTCTGTGTATAGAAATAGTATATATACATTAATTATTATATAATAGGTATAAAGAGGAGAGACCATCAAAATATCAGCTGTTAACTGTTGACACTGTTGACAAATAGCTATTTCTTTGGGACAGTTTCTGAAGACTTAATGGCAGTCTTGCCCGATGCTTTCGCAGTCGTAGAATCTTTTTGCTTGCTTGCGATGGAATCACGTAACAGGCTATCCTTCAACTTTTTATACTGCTTATATTCTTTTTCGTAATAGTGGGCATAGTTGAAGAAAGGCTCGGTTACCGCCTCGTCGCTCGAAGCCGTAAAGGTATGTCCGTAAGGGTCTTGCGCCTTGATGGTAATCCTTGCCTTCGGATTCTTCGGCGTATAATAATAAAGGTGGTTCATGAGCAGATAGCCGTTCTTCTTGCTCACAAACCAATAAGCCACGCTCTCGGCATACTTATGGTGATAACCTGCGCCAAAGGCATCCTGCCCCTTGCTGCTGATGCGACGCATCGGGTACTCCTTGCCATTCTCCACTGCTACCACTCGCCAATGACTGTCGGCATTGAAGACATTGGCTATCAAGACGTTCTTGTCCTTCGACAAGTTCCAGTCTTCGGCATAATTCTCGCCATTGAAGTCGGTCTGGGCACGGAAGATGGTCATCTGCTTCGCCTTGTCCCAGAAGGTTCCCTTGTAATAACAATCGGTGAGGCGGGTGCCCACGAAATTATAGACGTAATATCCGTTTGGCGTGCCGCAGATGTTGATGTTCGACTGCCAGATGTTGCCGCAAGCAGCTGCATGGCAACGTTCCATCACCTCCTCGCTCTCATACTTGATTTCGTGGTTGCAAGCAAAGTGGGTGTGACCGCAGAAGAGTTCGTAGCCTCCTTCGAACTGGTGCAAAAGAGCCAAAAGCTGGGAGAGGCGAGAGGATGTGAAATGTCCCTTCTCGCTCTCAATGCCCACAGGTTTCGCATTCCTGTAAGGGGCGTTTCCGAATGTGAAGGGGATATGATAGCAGAGTATCACCTTCTTGTTCTTCGGGGTGAGGGCGAGGTCTTGCTTCAGCCATCTCACTTGCGATTCGTGGAGTTCGCCAGGCGAATAGTACGCTTTTCCCTTGGTGAAGAAACAGTTGTTGATGCACACGTAGTGCTCGTCGCCACGGTCGAAGGAATAGTCGGTAGGGCCGAAACTCTCCTCCCACTTGCGCTTGTAGAGCGCCTTGCCGTCTTGGTCGTGGTTGCCGATGACGGAGAAGAGGCGCATGTCGGATGAGCCCAGAGCCTCTCGTATCTGTCGCTCCAACTTGGCATTGTAGCCGCCGTAATATTGCACATCGTCGCCCATGCTGAGACCATATACAGGCGTACCCTTCTTTAGGCTGGCGATGGTTTGCTTGATGTCCACCATCGTCTGTGTGGTGAATCGCTCCACGTCGCTCTTCTTGATTGGGTTGTCATCGGGAGAAGCATAGTAAGGGCTGAAGGCATTGGTTACCTGTGGGTCGCCGATGACTATCATCTTATAGCTCACCTCCTTGCCGCCAGGCAATCGGGTGAGAGTAAAGTCGTATTTCTTCTTATCGTTGGAAACCGCCTGGTAGAAACAAGCCGTTCGGTCGGTCTCGCTGTGGGTAGGCACCTCGCAGTAGGCAGGCACGGAGTAGTAGATAAACCGAGCCAACGAGTCTCGCTTCATCTTGTATCGCCCCAGAGAATCGGTCTTCACACATTTGTAACCATCGCTCACGATGACGCCTGCCACGCCCTTGCCATCGGTATCCAGTAAGGTGCCGCTGATATTGAAGTCCATCTTCTTCACCATCGGCTTCGGTTTCTGCACGGAATCCTTCATCTGTGGATGGTAAGGGATATTGGCCGCTATCTTCGGTCCGATGGCGGGCAGGGTAGTGATTTCCTCGTTGGCGCGCAAGGTCATGCCGATTGCCACGAGCACGCAGCAAACGAGCAATATAGCGCCGATATATAGTTGTTTCCTTTTCATTCCTTTTGCATTGATATTATCGTGCAAAATTACGCATTTATTATGGGAAAACCTTAGATTATCGTTTAAAAATATCTAAAAGGCAGCAAGCCCTTCTTGTAGCTACAGAAAGGGCTTACCGATGTATAGGGCATTATTTGTTGGCTGCTTGCTTAAAGGTGAAGGTATCAAAGATGTCACCCGCGGTAACACAAACCTCCATTTCTCTCTCCCTGCCAGTTTCGTTAGGCTCGACAGTTACGCATTATACTATAATAACTCAAAAGTACAGAAAGTTTGCGTTATCCCCACTACTTTCTGCTGATAATTAACATAGTTTTGTCATTGGTCGCATAAATATTACCCTAGGATAACTTACCTTTGGGTAATATTTATGTCAAGAAGAAATTAGTAATAAGTTAATTAGTAATAAAGTTCTTACTAAAAGGTTACTTATTAAGAAAACTTTTATTATTTTTGCATAACATAGTACATAAAGGAAAACGAAAGATATTGAATTGATAATGGCAAACGATAATAAAGGTCTTACGCCTATGATGCGACAATTCTTCGAGATGAAATCGAAGCATCCCGAGGCATTGCTGCTTTTCCGCTGTGGCGACTTCTACGAAACTTACTGCGAAGATGCCATAGAGGCTTCCAAGATTCTCGGCATCACCCTGACCCGACGCAACAACGGCGGTTCGGCTGGCGGGGCAGAGATGGCTGGATTCCCTCATCATGCTCTCGACACCTATCTGCCTAAGCTCATCAGAGCCGGCAAACGTGTGGCAGTATGCGACCAATTGGAAGACCCGAAGAAGAAACGTGCGGAGATAAAAGGCAAGAAGGGACTCAGCCAGATGGACAAGATGGTGAAGCGTGGCATCACCGAACTCGTGACTCCGGGCGTGGCGATGGGCGATAACGTCTTGAACTACAAGGAGAACAACTTCCTGGCTGCCATCCATTTCGGCAAGACCGCCTGCGGCGTAAGCTTCCTCGACATCTCTACGGGAGAATTCCTAACGGGCGAGGGCAGCTACGACTACGTGGAGAAACTGATGGGCAACTTCCAGCCTAAGGAGGTGCTCTACGATCGTGCCAAGAAGAATGACTTCGAGAAATATTTCGGTACCAAATACTGTACCTTCGAACTCGATGACTGGGTTTTCACCGAGCAGACCGCCATGCAAAAACTCCTGGGACACTTCAAGACCAAGTCGCTGAAAGGATTCGGCGTGGAGCATCTTAAGAATGGTATCATCGCCAGCGGTGCCATCATGCAGTACCTGGAGATAACCCAACATACCCAAATCAACCATATCACTGCTCTCTCTCGCATCGAGGAGGATAAGTTCGTGCGCATGGATCGCTTCACTATCCGAAGTCTGGAGCTTGTTGCCCCGATGCAGGAAGATGGTTCGTCGCTCCTCAATGTCGTCGACCGTACGGTTACGGCGATGGGCGGAAGAATGCTTCGCCGTTGGCTCGTGTTCCCTTTAAAGGATGTGCGCCCTATCAACGAACGCCTCGACATCGTGGAATATTTCTTCAAGGAACCAGAGTTTCGCCAGCTCCTCGACGACCAACTGCATCGCATCGGCGACCTAGAGCGTATCATCTCCAAGGTAGCCGTGGGCAGGGTATCACCTCGTGAGGTGGTACAGTTGAAGAACGCCCTCGAAGCTATCCAACCTATCAAGGTGGCTTGCCAGCATGCCAAGAACGATGCCTTGAAGCGAGTGGGCGAGCAACTGAACGTCTGTGAGACCCTTAGAGACCGCATCGCTAAGGAGATTCAGCCCGACCCACCGCAGCTCGTCAACAAGGGCGATGTCATCGCCGACGGCTACAATGCCGAACTCGACGACTTGCGCTCCATCAGCCGCCATGGCAAGGACTATCTGCTCAAGATACAGGAGCGAGAGATAGAGAAGACTGGCATCTCAAGTCTGAAAGTAGGCTACAACAACGTGTTCGGCTATTACCTGGAGGTTCGTAACACCTTCAAGGACAAGGTGCCAGAAGACTGGATTCGCAAGCAGACGCTTGCACAGGCAGAGCGATACATCACCCAGGAACTAAAGGAATATGAGGAGAAAATCCTTGGTGCCGATGAGAAGATTTTGATTTTGGAGGCGCAGCTCTTCAACGAGTTGATAGCCGCCATGCAGGAATACATCCCGCAGATACAGATCAACGCCAATCTCATCGCCCGCATGGACTGCCTCCTATCATTCGCCAAGGTTTCGGATGAGAACCGCTACGTGCGCCCTATCATCGACGAATCGCAGGTGCTCGACATCAAGCAAGGTCGCCATCCTGTCATCGAGACTCAGTTGCCATTGGGCGAGCGATACGTGCCAAACGATGTCTTCCTAGACACCGAGAAGCAGCAAATCATGATGATTACGGGGCCTAACATGGCTGGTAAGTCGGCTTTGCTTCGTCAGACCGCCCTCATCGTGTTGTTGGCACAGGTGGGCTGCTTCGTACCAGCCGAGAGCGCTAGGGTAGGTTTGGTGGATAAGATATTCACCCGTGTGGGAGCTAGCGACAACATCTC
>DJSH01000019.1 GCA_002440225.1 Candidatus Segatella violae | reverse complement strand
AAAGTACTAACTATTTCCGAAATAGCCAAATATTTCGAGCAAAAAGTTGGCATTTTAACAGTATTTTAACAGATTGATAGTTGTTCGTGAGCAATATGATACGTTCCACATTATTATATACATGCAAACGCCAGCGGGGCGTGAACGGGCACGGGTGCGCCTTCGCCGGAGCATGGGTGCGCAATGTACATTATTCAAGTTTCGCAGGTAGATAATGATTCGGGCTGAAGGCCCAAAAGCACCTAGCCTAGGGCAACGCCCTAGGTAGTTTGATAGGAATAAAGTGCGCCCTGAAAGGGCAAAAGCTTTATTCTTAGGCTAGCAGATATAATGCTTTTGCCCTTACAGGGCGCATCCTATTTGCGCATGCAACCCAGGGCGTTGCCCTGGGCTAGGTGCTTTTGCCCTTTCAGGGCGCATTCTTGAGTACTTGCGAAAGTTCAGTACATTATATTTAAGTTTCGCTAGTATATTAGAATTCGGACTGCCCCCAAAGCACCCTTCACCCTTCACATTTCTGCCGGAAAAGCCCATGAACACAGGGGATTCGAGAGGTGAAGGGTGCTAGTTAACCCTTCACCCACCCTTCACAACCCTTCACACTCTTCCCCTTCACGCGACCCATACACAACTTTCAAACTATCTTACTTTATCTGTCGACTTTTAATTGGGGGAAGGAAAAAATGAAATTTAGGGAAAGATGAGTAAGAAATGGGAAAAGGATAAGAAAAGAAAGGAAAAGGATAAGAAAAGGATGAGGATGAGGAAAGAATAGGCAAAAAGGATGAAAGGAGAAAAAGGGTGAAGGGTTGTGAAGGGTGGGTGAAGGGTTGACTAGCACCCTTCACCTCCGAAATTCCCTGTGTTTATGGGCTTTTCCTGCAGATATGTGAAGGGTGAAGGGTGAAAATAAGAGAAGGAGTTTTTACGCCTAGAGCGATGCGACGGAACAACAACTGCCTCCCTATGGCAAAAATTTGCCTCAACTGGAGCAAACTTTTGCCATAGAGAGGCAAATTTCTATACTTTGGCACAAAGCCGACAACAGGCCCATCCATTTGCCTACAACGGAGAAACCAAGAAACATCTCACACCACACAAAATTTTCGGAATCGATTATCGTACAGCTAGTTGTAGTCGTGAGGTGTCGGAGAGGACACCTCACAGACACCTCAGAACACCGCACATATAAGAGAGGAAGGGGATTTACAACAGCTCGCCCCCTTTGACACAAAATTAGAGAATAAATGTTAATAAAGCTCAGAGATAAGTC
Organism: Candidatus Segatella violae; assembly: GCA_002440225.1. Lineage (GTDB taxonomy): Bacteria > Bacteroidota > Bacteroidia > Bacteroidales > Bacteroidaceae > Prevotella > Prevotella violae. The sequence goes on along the minus strand of DJSH01000019.1, from coordinate 6,921 downwards.
AAACTATCAAGAATTGGCATTATCTTTGCGCTTGATTTATTATGGCAGACTCGATCTGCTTAAACAAAATGGAATAAAAACTACAAAAGGAAATAATTATGACTGAAAAAGAAATGTACAATCTGATTAACAATCAGAACCAACAGCAAGGCAATGGCTTTGCTATCAACGAGAAGGAAAGCGGTCTCAGTGGTGTGTTCTCCGCACTGATGCGCAAAGTATACGTGTGGATGACCTTGGCTCTCCTCATCACAGGCGTCACAGCTTACGGTGTTGCCAGCAGTCCAGTGCTCCTCACCACCATTATGACTAGCCGTGGACTCATGTGGGGCCTCATCATTGCAGAACTGGTTTTGGTATTCGCCATCAGCGGTGCCATCAATCGCCTGTCATTGAGTACCGCCACATTGCTATTCATCGTCTACTCGGTGCTGAACGGAACGATGTTGTCATCCATATTCATCATCTATGAGCCTATGGTCATCGCCAAAGTGTTCTTCATCACAGCAGGCACTTTCGGAGCCATGACTGTTTACGGCTACACTACCAAGAAGGATTTGACATCCATCGGAAAAATCCTCTTCATGGCATTGATTGGTTTGATCATCGCAAGCGTTGTCAACATGTTCTTGCATAGTCCTGGCTTCGACTATATCCTAAGCTATGTAGGCGTGGCTATCTTCATCGGCTTGACCGCTTGGGATTCACAGAAGATCAAACAGATGCTGCAGACGCAATACGACATGAGCGAAGGTGCACAAAAGTTGGCGCTTCTCGGTGCCCTCACCTTGTACCTCGACTTCATCAACCTCTTCCTCTATCTGCTCCGCATCTTTGGTGGCAGCAATAAAGACTAACATTTATAGAATAAGCCGTAAGTCTCAAGCAGACTTACGGCTTATTATTTCTATATTCTATAGGCGAACAACCATGGTTCGTAACGAAAACACGACGGAAAGTAGAGAGCGAATTAAAGCCCGCTTTTTCTGCGACCTCCACCAAAGTAGCATTAGACGACCTGAGTAATTGCTCGGCATACTTAACACGATAGTTATTGACATAATCATAAAATGTCTGCCCATTCTCACGATTGAAGAATCTACTCAGATAGGTGCGGTTGGTGCCTGCCAAACGAGCCACATCCGAAAGCTTGAGCTTGGGGTTAAGATAGATTTTATCTACCTCGAAGAGACGCTGCACTTCCGCCGCCAAGCCCGAAGCCTCCTCTTCGCTCGGCTCCATCGGCACAACGTCAACATCACTCAGCTCATCAATGACCGACTCATGGCGATAAACGAAATAACAGATGAACATCCACAAGCCAAGAGAACAGAGCATGTAGATATTGTCAAAATTGACATCTATCTTCATACAGCTAACCGTCCAGACCAGCAATATCAAGAAAAAGCTGTTCAAGATTGCCAACAACCAATTTAGATTGATGTTCTCCTGATAAGAGAAACGTTCCCTAAGTTGGCGATGGTAACGAGAGATGAGAAAGAACATCAGCACAAAGGTTACGCAACCATAGATAGCTCCCCAAACGGTAAGGATATAATACCATACGGGATGTTCCGTCAACATAAAGAACAACGGCAACAACAAGAACGGCACCTCAAGCAAGATAGCTTTTAACAACGAGAACCAACCTGGCTTGACCAATTCCATGAGCACGAAACTATAGAATGGTATAATCATCATGTCAAGAGCAGAGGTAAGAAACATGGAATGTTCGCTAGAAAAGCCATAGATATGGAATATCACTATATCCTTGAAACATTGCAAGTCTATCACAATCATCAGCCACATTATCATGCGGAAGAGCATTTCATTTCCCTTCCGCCAGAACATCCATGCCATCATAGAGAAGAACATGATGTTCATTCCGTATATAAAACTCGTCAATGCATCCATACATTTACAACCAAAAAGGCACACCTATGGTTTTACGAATGAAGCCACAGGTGTGCCATGATGTTATTTTGATAAATCAGAAGCCTTATATATAATAAGGTGTATTAGTCGATTTCTTCATCTGCCTCATAGCCACCCATCTCACGGATTGCATTCTTCAGCATCGTGTATTGCTGATAGAGATGGTTGACAGCCTCCTCACCCTTGGTGTAGTCGTGCATAGGCGCCTTGAGGAAGAAACTCAAGAAGCGCTGGATGCCATAACGACCGGCACGTGCAGCAAGGTCGCTCAACAAGGTAAGGTCGAGCAACAATGGAGCGGCAAGGATAGAGTCGCGGCAAAGGAAGTTGATCTTGATTTGCATTGGATAGCCCATCCATCCGAAGATGTCTATATTGTCCCATCCCTCCTTGTTGTCGTTGCGAGGAGGATAGTAGTTGATGCGTACCTTATGATAGTACTGGGTATCCTCGTCGTTGCCATGGCCATAGAGGTCTGGCTGTACATCTGGCTTCAGAATTGTCTCCAGAGTAGAGAGCTTACTTACCTCCTTGGTATGGAAGTTGGCAGGCTCGTCGAGTACGAGACCATCACGGTTGCCGAGGATGTTGGTAGAGAACCAACCATGCAAGCCGAGGCAACGAGTACCGATGATTGGAGCGAAACCACTCTTCACGAGAGTCTGCCCCGTCTTGAAGTCCTTTCCGGCGATAGGCATCTTGGTCTTCTCGGCAAGTTCCCACATGGCAGGAATGTCCACGGTTGTGTTAGGAGCACCCATGATGAAAGGAGCTCCCTCTGTCAAAGCTGCGTAAGCATAGCACATAGATGGAGCAACGTGCTCACGATCGTCAGCCTTCATCGCAGCCTCCAAGGATGCCAATGTGCCATGAACGTCCATATCCACTGGTACATAAATCTCTGTGGATGCCGCCCAGATAACAACAATGCGGGCGCAACCATTCTTCTCCTTGAAGTCACGGATGTCCTTGCGAAGTGCCTCCACCATCTCCCAACGAGTCTTGCAGTCCTTCACGTTGTCGCCATCCAAGCGTTTAGCGTAGTTCTTGTCGAAAGCAGCCTTCATCGGAACCACCTTCTCCAACTCATCCCTCACTGGATTGATGTCTTTTTCTTTCAGTACCTCGGCATACATTGCTGCCTGATAAGCATTCTGTGGATAAACATCCCATGTACCGAACACAATATCATTGAGATCTGCCAATGGTACGATGTCCTTGTAGTGCAGATATTTCTTGTCTGCACCGCGACCCACACGAATCTTGTCATACTGAGTCATTGAACCTACTGGCTTCGCAAGTCCCTTGCGAGTCATAAACACACCTGTCATGAATGTAGTAGCTACAGCTCCACAACCCACGATCATAATGCCCAACTTTCCTTCTGCTGGTTTAACGTTGATTTGTTTCATTACTTAAAGGTTTTTTATTAAGTTATTATATTGATTATACTTGTACATTGATTATGCTTGCAAAGATAGTAAAAACTATCGATATTTAATAAGTTTCCTTTCTTTTTGTACTAAAGATTTAGAATTATTAGCTTAAAAATAGCCAAATAGAGCAATTTGAGCAATTTACCAAGCCAAAAAGAACACTTTATTCAAAGTTATCTAGCACAGGATGGAAGCAATGTTCCGCTTGCATAAAACGGGCTAAAATGCATAAATATACCACATAGAGATGGGTACAATAAGAAATTATAGCCCTTTTATGCATTTTTCTTTCATTTTATTTGGTCGTTTGCGAATAATATTGTAATTTTGCACCCGGTAAACGAATAAAAATACATCGTATGAAAGTAAAGAACAGCAGACTGGAAACTCTGAAAATGCTCATATCAAGCCAAGAGCTCAGCTCACAAGAGCAGCTTTTGCAAGCCTTGCACAAGGAAGGCTACAAGATAACGCAGGCAACATTGAGTCGCGACCTCAAGCTTCTCAAGGTAGCCAAGGCAGCATCGTCTAGTGGCAAGTATGCATACGTTCTACCCAACGATGCACTCTACAAAAGGGTATCCAACCACATTCCCCTGAGCAAGATGACATTGAGCACAGGCTTCCAATCCATCAATTTCTCAGGCAACATGGTGGTCATCAAGACACGGCCAGGATATGCCAGCAGCATCGCCTACAACATCGACAACAGCGACATTCCTCAAATACTGGGAACCATCGCAGGAGATGACACCATCTTCATGGTAAAGAAGAAAGGGACTACGGAGGAAGAGATTATCGACATCCTGGGTGAAATCATCCCAGACCTCCATAATAGATACGAACCTTAATGGACGCATCTATACCTTAATATAATATATAGCAACAGAAAACAGAAACAAGAACATTATAAAATAGAAGAGAAAAATGGAAGAAGTAAAAGTAATGGTAGCTGATGAAAGTCACATTAAGTATATCGACACCATTCTGACTACAATCGCAGAAGCAGCTAAGAAACGTGGTTCAGGTATCGCCAAGCGTTCACCTGAGTATGTTGCCACCAAGATGCGCGAGGCCAAGGCTGTCATTGCCCTGCAGGGGGAGAAATTCGCAGGCTTCAGCTACATCGAGACATGGGGCAACAAGCACTATGTCACCACATCAGGTTTGATCGTTCACCCAGACTTCCGAGGCATCGGACTGGCAAAGCGTATCAAGAACCTTACCTTTACGCTTGCCCGACAGCGATGGCCTCATGCCAAGATTTTCTCTTTGACATCCGGTTCGGCTGTGATGAAGATGAACACCCAGCTGGGTTATCTCCCTGTCACCTTCGCCGACTTGACTGACGATGAGTCATTCTGGCGTGGTTGCGAGGGTTGCATCAACGTGGATGTTCTCCACCGCACCAACCGCAAGTATTGCATCTGCACCGCCATGCTCTTCGACCCAGAGGAGCATCTACCTATCAAACTTCCTAAGGAAGTGATAGAGAGAATCAAGAAGATTGACGGTCCAAGCTGCGAGCTTGAAGCATAAACCTATTATAATAGGAACAGGCATCAGAAATGCCCATTTAACACTTAACATTTAACATTTATCATAAAGTTATGGCAAATAAGAAAGTAGTAGTCGCATTTAGCGGCGGTCTCGATACATCATACACAGTAATGAAGTTGACCCAGGATGGCTGGGATGTTTATGCAGCATGCGCTAACACAGGTGGTTTCTCTGCCGAGCAGTTGAAGACCAACGAGGAGAACGCATACAAGTTGGGTGCTAAGGCATACGTCACACTCGACGTTACCCATGAGTACTATGATAAGTCATTGAAATACATGATTTTCGGCAATGTGCTCCGCAACAACTGCTACCCTATCTCAGTTTCTTCCGAGCGTATCTTCCAGGCTATCGCCATCGCTCGTTATGCGAAGGAGATTGGCGCTGATGCAATCGCTCATGGAAGTACAGGCGCAGGTAACGACCAGATTCGTTTCGACATGACTTTCTTGGTGATGGCTCCTGGTGTAGAGATTATCACCTTGACTCGCGACAAGGCTCTCTCTCGCAAGGAGGAGGTTGACTACTTGAACGAGCACGGTTTCTACGCTGACTTCACCAAGTTGAAGTACTCTTACAACGTAGGTATCTGGGGAACCAGCATCTGCGGTGGTGAGATTCTCGACCCAACACAGGGTCTTCCAGAGGAGGCTTACTTGAAGCACGTTACTGCCAAGGAAGAAGAGGCTGAGCTGAAGATTACCTTCGAGAAAGGTGAGATTGTAGCCGTGAACGGCGAGAAGTTCGACGACAAGATTGCTGCCATCCAGAAGATTGAGGAAATCGGTGCATCTTACGCCATCGGTCGTGACTGTAACGTAGGCGATACCATCATCGGTATCAAGGGCCGTGTAGGTTTCGAGGCTGCAGCTCCTAAGCTCATCATCGAGGCTCACAGATTGCTGGAGAAGAGTACTTTGAGCAAGTGGCAGCAGTACTGGAAAGACCAAGTAGGCAACTGGTACGGCATGTTCCTCCACGAGAGCCAGTACTTGGAGCCTGTAATGCCAGACATCGAGGCAATGCTTACCTCTTCTCAGCGTCACGTAAACGGTACGGCAATCCTGAAGCTTCGTCCTTACAGTTTCCAGACTGTAGGTATCGACTCTCCAGACGACTTGACCAAGTCTAAACTCGGTGAGTATGGTGAGATGCAGCATGGTTGGACCGCAGAGGATGCCAAGGGCTTCATCAAGGTTTCTTCTACACCTTTGCGTGTTTACTACGGCATGCACCCAGACGAACAGCGTTAATTCACAATAGATAGAACACTCTTCAACTAGATAGAAATGGTTAAAGTAGGAATATTAGGAGCAGCTGGTTATACAGGAGGTGAACTCATTCGCCTCCTCATCAACCACCCTGAGGCAGAGATTATTTTCGCCAATAGCGAGAGTAACGCCGGCAACCTCGTGGCAGATGTACACGAGGGATTGTATGGCGAGACCGACTTGAAGTTTACCGCCGAGATGCCTTTCGACCAAGTGGATGTCATCTTCTTCTGCTTTGGTCATGGCAAGAGCGAGGCATTTTTGAAGGAGCACAACGTGCCAGAGAATGTTAAGATCATCGACTTGGCACAGGACTTCCGCCTTGCCCCAGAGACTGTAGTTGCCACTCAGCAACCTACCCCAGCCGCCCACGACTTCGTATATGGTCTTCCAGAAATAAATGAATCAAAGATAGCCACAGCTAAGCACGTAGCAAACCCAGGTTGTTTTGCAACTTGCATACAACTTGGTTTGTTGCCTGCTGCCAAGATGGGCCTCATCAACAGCGATGTATCTGTCAACGCCATCACGGGTAGCACAGGCGCAGGTCAGAAGCCAGGTGCCACCACCCACTTCTCTTGGCGCAACAACAACATGAGCATCTACAAGGCATTCAACCATCAGCATGTGCCAGAGATTCGCCAGAGCCTCAAGCAGACTCAGGGTTATCTCGATGCAGCCATCGACTTCATCCCTTACCGTGGCGACTTCGCCCGTGG
>DJSH01000055.1:10490-43226 GCA_002440225.1 Candidatus Segatella violae | reverse complement strand
TGGCTATGGCAATGGCGATGGCAATGGCGATGGCTATGGCGATGGCTATGGCAATGGCGTAAAAGAGATAAATGGACATACAATATTCTTAGTAGATAATGTTTACACTATCTTTACATCAATCCGAGGTAATATAGCGCAAGGATTTATCATAGAGAAAAATACAAAGCTAGTACCTTGCTATATTGTCAAGGAGAATAACAAATTTGCTCACGGAAGCACCCTTAGAGATGCCTTTACTTCATTACAAGAAAAGCTGTATGATGATAGCACAGAGGAAGAGCGAATTGAGGCTTTCAAGAAGAAATTCCCTTCATACGATACCAAGTATGACAACAGAGACTTGTTTGCTTACCATCATGTTCTCACTGGTAGCTGCCGTATGGGTAGAGAATCCTTTGTTAGTAGCAAGGGCTTGTCTCTTGATGATAAAACTACAGTGAGAGAGTTTGTAGAATTAACCAAGAATGCTTATGGCGGTGAAATTATCAGGAAGCTGCCTAAGGCATACGGAGTAACAGATTAACTAACCACCTCTTTGAGGTATAAATAAGTAATAATATGAATAAAAAAGTAATTGAATTTGTAAGAAAGTACGCTGAGGAACACTTAGATAAGAGTGACCCTAAGCAAGTGTTTGATGTGTTTGTGGTATGGCAGTGCTACATCTTGGGTAATGCTAAGTGGCTTCTATCAACAACACTTCCTGATGGTATGTACTATGAGGTTACATACAACAAGGTTAAGGATGAGTTCTATCTTGATGCTTACAAGAAGTTCGAGAACAGATGTATCAAGAATGATTAACTAACCACCTCTCCTTGGTGACAGCAGGGAATTGTGATTTGATGTAGGGAATCATCAAGGAGAGGGTAAATAGAAAGAGATATGGCAGCAAAAGACTATAAGATATGTACAGCATTATTTGATGCTTATATAGCAAAGGTATCAAAGAAAAATCCTAATTTAATGCTAGAAGATAGGCGAAGAATTACAGATGCAGAAATATATGGTTTGATTCAATGGAAACTAGAACAGTTCTGTATCGAGAATAAGACAGATACAATGATTATTTCTGTTAAGAATAAACCTATTGTGGAATTAAAAGCACAAGGAACTTTGCTTGAAAAAATCAAAAACATCATTAAAGAGAACGAACAATGACAAGACAAGAAACAAAGGCTATAATGCCAATCATACAAGCCTATGCAGAAGGTAAAGTAATTCAGTATAGTCCTAATAGAGGTAATACTTGGTATGATGTAGCAGAAGATGTTAATCACGACATTAATACAGATGAATATGAATACCGCATTAAACCCTCTCCTAAGTACCGTCCTTTTGCCAACGCAGAGGAGTGTATGCAAGAAATGTTGAAGCACCAGCCTGTGGGATGGTTAAAACAAAAAGTAAGCAAAGTAATATATTGTATTGGAAGCTGTGATATAGAAAATATTTATGTTGGTACAACCACAAAAATACATGCTTATAATAAAGCCTTAGATGAGTTCACCTTCTATGATGGTTCAGTCTTCGGTGTTAAAGAAGAAAGCGAGGGTTGAGTATGGCATGGATAGCAGTAGATAAAAATGGTGATGAATACATCTATGAGAAGAAGCCTCTTAGAAGTGCCATGGGGTACTGGAAACCAATACCTCATGATTATGAGGATAGAGACTCTGATTACTTGGAACTTCCAAAAGGTTCAATCAAGAAGCTGATAGGAAGAGAGCTAAGCTGGAGCGATGAGCCAGTGGAGTTGAAGTAGTGTTGAACTTAAAGAAGAGTGATATGAAATTAGAAAATATTAAATTCAAGGCAAAGACATTGCATGATGGTATGTGGATTGAGGGAGACCTAAAACATCTTGCAAGTGGAGGAGTTGCAATAGAAGGAAAACATTGTATAATGGAGGTTGACCCTTCCACCGTCTGCCAGTACACAGGGCTTAGAGACAAGAACGGCAAAGAAGTGTGGGAAAACGATGAGTTATTGGTTAACCATTACTTTGGAAGATTTATTGGTGCTGTTACTTTCGAAAAAGGATGCTTCTACATTGTGAGTGACTATAGCAAAGCAGAACTTAACAAAGTAGATTGTATCTCAATTGTTCAATGTTCAAAGTTCGATAAGGAGGTGAAGAAATGAAGGTTAGAATAAAACAAATTAGAACACCACGTGTCTTTAATGGAGCAATATTGCCATCCTTTACGGATAAAGTTCAATATGTAGTAAGATACAAATTCCATTGGTGGCAAAAATACAGGACAATAAAAGATAGATTTGGCAACCCAAGACTATTTGATTCCGAAAAAGAGATAAATGAATATTTTATTAACATAGGATTTGAACGTGGCTTATGAAGATTAGACTGGCAAAGAAGATAATGAGCAGTGGTAATGACTATTGGGTAGATAAGCGCATTGATAATGCAATGCTCAATAAAATTGGGTTGATGATGCCAATTACATCAGAGACCATCGCATCACCAAGGCGATAAGCATTTTTTTGTTTAGGGTTTATTATTGGTTTAAATTCAAATAATTGAATGAATAATAATCACAATCCCCACCCAGCTATCACAGCCGAGTGGGGATTTTCTGTTTTAAAACATTTCAACTAACAACCTAATAATCATGAATAAAATAACAAGAAAAATCTATCTTACAACTTATCAATGTATTCATCCAAATCTTTTGCATACCAGAATTTTTCCGTAAAGCCCTTGCGCTTTTTGCCCTCAGGCAGTTTTCCTTCCTTTACCAACCTTCTGAAAGTAGAAGAAGGAATCCTAGTATAAGAGCAAGCCTCGGCAAAACTCATCCCCTCATCCTTGTTGGCGATCATGTGGAGAAACGATAGCATCTGCTGGTTTTGAAGCTTCGTAGAGAAGCATCTTCCACTCTGAATGCGGTCGTGAAACTCCATCAGAAGAGAATCAATCGCCTCCAGCTCCTTAGAAATCTCTGCCATAAGCTAGCACTTCTTATTGTGATACCACCAGATACCTGCACCCATCGCTATCACCACCAAGAACAAAAATCCGACAAACAATCTTCCGAGCGTCATCAGTCTCAGTTCGTTCTTGGTAAGTTCCCTAGTCACAGGGTAGGGCACCGATACCGAATCTCTTTTGATGAAAGTATCAGTCTTCACCTTATATATATTGTGCCATCTGTCCCGATACGCCACCTTGTTATAATATACCGTATCGCCTTTCTGATACACATACACCGAATCTTTCAGGATAACACTATCCAGTTTATGGAAAGTGTCGGTCCTGCAAACATACTCCGTATGATATTCGGGCACCATGATATACTCCTTGCTTTTGCATCCTGCCAACGCTAGCAGCACTAGTCCTACGACCAGTCCGATGCACAACCATTTCCAAACTCTAATGTCATACCATTTCATACGTCCAAAGCCTTTTTACATTTCACAAGCCATTTCTTTCTGCTGTCAAGCCCATTGGTACCGCCGTTTATCTTCTTGGTAACACCTAGGATGTTGTCCTTGTCGGCGAGAGCGTTCAGCCCCTTCTTCCACCAATACCACATGCCACTCTTCACTGCCCCCAGAGGCTTCTCTAGCCATTCTGGATTAGTCATGATGTCGCCAGTGCAATAGCCTGAGTTCTGATAAGCCTCATAGTTCGCTCTACCGGTCAGCATCAACAACCCTCTGCCCTTATACTTGGTTCCGTCCCCCTTCTGTGTATTACCGAGCATCTTGGCAAGCTTTCCTTGCTCGTATTTGTTGAAGTAGCAAGGTTTTCCTACCTCTCGCAGCAGCTTAAATCCATTGGTCTCATGGCACACTTGCGCCAGAAAATGCGCCATCCTAAGCGGTGTGTTGATGCCGAATGTAGTAGCCCAGGCATTGATGTAGTGCAGGAAGTAATCAGTTCGCTGCCCATCACCGATGATGGCTAGCATCTGTTCTCTCGTCACCTTCATGCCTTTTCCTCCTCCTTCGCTTGTTTCATTATCTCGAACATGGCTTTCGCCAAATCGTCTTTGTTCTCTAGGAGTATCGATACCGTACGCTCTTGTTTCCTTATCTCAGCCTTTTGCCAAGATTTCTCCCTCACGCTCACAAATTCGCAGAACACGCAATATCCTGCCCATATCATCGAGAACACAGGGAACGGAAGCACCGTGCAGGCTATCAAATCGATGCACACAGCCACCATGAAGGGTGAGAAATACTTTCTTGCCTTGTCGCAAGTCTTCTTAAATCCTCTGCTGGTCGTAGCCTCGCCGTTCTCCTTCGCCTTTTTTATGCCGAAGAATAAGTCTACTGCCATAGATACAACAAGAGCACCCATGCAGAGTGCGATGATTAGCGCAGCTCTATATAGATGCTCCTGTAGGAAAGTATGAATTATCTCTGTCATATACCATTGATGTTTGATTAATGCCGACAAAGATAGGCGTGTTTTCGATACGTTCTTCCGTATTTCCGTCTAACTGTTCATGTACCAGAAAATTTTATCGCAAGGGTGGGCTGTGTCCTCGTCGCAAAGAAAACTTACAGCCAGCTCGCTCATCCTCTCCGTAAGCTTCTCTTTGCTTTTCGTCCATTTCCTCACCACCTCCCAATGGTTCGAGTAGGCTAGGTTCATCGTCACGGCGTAGTCCCACATATTGTAGTCGGGTATCATGTCCTTCACCTTCTCATACTCGTCTCTTATCTCCTTGTAGTCGAAGTAGGGGGCAAACACCTTCTTCGTGTCACCCTCGTAGTAATACATCTGGGCGATGCAGCCTCTGGCAGACAACTCCGTAAAGTGGCTGTTGCCGTTCATGTAATAGTCTAGGCACCTCATGGCTGCCTCTCTCTGTATGCCGTCTAGTCCGCATTCGTCATTTTCCAGCATCCTGACAGCATTTCTTGCCTTTGATAGCAATGCTTGTGAGTCCATAAGCGTAAGTTGTTATAGTTAATATTATTAGTATATAGTGCATGGTTAGTTGCTCCGGGGTTATCAGCCAGTGTTGGTAGCCAAACCTTATCACGCTGATCCCGATGAAATAGTAGAAGGGTATTCTGAATATCCAGCACCAGTGAAAGAAATAGCTCACAGGTATCATGGCGAATGGCATGTACACATAGCATAGCGTATACATCCAGATGATGCAGCTCCCGTTGTCCTCGGTGTCTAGGATGGTCGGTCGTGGATGTCTACTGTAGTCCATCACGCCATACCAGTGCCACAGCATCAACAGCAGGGGTGCCCACCTTGATAGATGCTCGTAAAAATGATAAATCTTCCTGCGCAGCAATTCGTGCTTCACGTCTTGCCGCTCCTCTTCGGTGAGAGGGTCTTCTTGTCTTCTTCTTCTCATAATCTTTTAATTTGATTTTTGTATGTTGATTTAATTACTAATTTCTTAGAAAAGCAAGTTCTTGTTTGTTAAACTGTTGCAAAGCTAATAAAAATCTTACAAACACGCAATCTTTTGTGGCAAAAAGTTAAAGAATACTATTTTATTTGGACTATTTCTAAATTAATAGTATATTTGCAGCATGTTTTAAAGGCTATCTTATGACGAAAACCAATTTTGACTTGAGTGCTCGGCAGCGAGAGGATTTGATGATGGCATATCGTGACGTTGCGCCCCGATGCCATTCCCAGAGAGAGGCGTGGATTAAAGTCTCTGCACATCCTGCGCCCAGATACTACGTCAGCCCAAAACAAGCTTTCGAGAAACTGCGCAAGATGGTGATGGGCGATACCTCCACGGTCGATGTGATGTCACCTCCCAGAAGGAGAATGTACTATTCGTTGTTCAATCGGCTTCAGGAGTTGTCTCAGCGCAAGGAGTTCATCGGCAAGTCGCTTTACTTCATCTGCACCTTCTTGGTTGGCGAGCCTGCGCCAGAATTCTTTTTGTCACCGAGGACCGTAGAGGATATATTTTCTAATTGCAAGCGATATGGAAAGGAATACAGGGATATGGAACTGCGCAAGCAGAAACTGGAAGCCAAAGCTATCCATTAGCATTGCTTGCCTTGCAGGATATTTCCTCCATGTTGGTTTTTATGCTGGGTGCCCATGGTGGAATCATATAGCATACAGTTTCTGTCATGCGAACGTTTTTCATCTTGCCGTCAATCTGATGGCACTTTGGGGCATCAGAAATAAGATGTCTGCGCTCTTGGCTTTCATTGTAGCCGTAGCAGCCAGTTTCCTACCGATGTACGTAGGCGATTCCACGATGGGACTCTCAGGATTCCTTTTCGCCGTCTTCGGTATCATGTGGGGCAAGACAGGGAGATGGCTTGAAGTCTCCAAGAAGGCGATGCCGTTCATTCTCATCACGATGCTGATTCCGAATGTCAATGGTTTGCTTCATCTATATGCTTTCATAATAGGATATTTTGTAGGATTTCTTCTTAATATGTTTCATAAGTTTTAAGGTTTTAGTTAGTTACTATGTTTTGAAGGCGACTGCTCATCACGAGTAGCCGCCTTCTTTATGTTATCAACTTAGCTTATGAAAAGAATATAAAGTATTTATCTCATCTTGTCTTCTCTTCTCGATTGTACCTCAACGATGCTGCCAGCAAACGAGTCCACAGCCTTGAAATCCTTCAATGTATATTTGAAGGTAAAGTATTTCCAAGGTTTGCCCCCCAAAGAATGCAACTGACACCAGTGCTTACAGTCGTTGCTTCCCCATATTTCCAGACTCAGCTTTCCCTCATCCGTATCCGCCAAGTTCTTGATGGCTCTCAGGCTTTTCAACGTCATGCTACCGCCCAGTTTCAGCGGTCTTGTCGTGATATGTCCGCTATATTTCTCCTCGTCATCGTTGATGTCTGGCTTTCCTGTCAGCGTATAGATACCAAGGGCGATGTCCTGTATCACGTTGTCTGGATAGTCGTTCGTCACCGACTTGATGGGGACGCCTATCGTGCTCATCCCGAAAGTACCGTCTGCTATATTGTAGATATAGTAGTCCTTCTCTTTCTCGTCAATCTCGCCGTCTTTGTCAAATCCATTGCTCTTCTTGAATATCCTCAGCATGGAGTCACGATAGTCGTAAGCGATGATGCAAGATTTTAAGAAGTTCAGGAATCCCTCATGCTGTTTCTCGGCAAAGTTCCTTGGGGTCCTTCCGTTCATCACCCTGCTCACGGTCGCCGCCGTTCCTCCAGATATAGCCATCAGCCCTTTATCTGATGTAAAGTATACCAGTCTGTCTGTCGGCGTGATGCTGTCTACGTTGTTGCAGACCTCTCTTGATATAGGATATACGCTGCCATAGAGACCTTCCGATGTCACCCCCATGGCATATATGCCTTCGTCTGTGAACACGATCAATGGATATTGTCCAAACTGTCCTTGGCTCACAGCCTCCGTATTAGCCACGATTCCCAGTATCTTTCCTGTTCCCACGGTGTTGTCGCCCGAAGCCTCAAACAAAAATGGATTGTTCACCACCGAGGTAAAAATCTGCGAGTCCATTGTTTCATGGGCAGTTGTGTCTACTGTAGGAATTTTCACATCGTCAGAAGGAACGAAAGTGTCATCTGTAGGCAATTTGTTAAAACTATATGCGCCGTTTAGCATCGGGTGTGGATGTAATTCCAAAAGCATACCTTTGTTGCTTACGCTGTCCCATACAATCATTTCCGTTGCGTTTGGGTCAGGGTAGTATAACCACGCATTGGCTGCGTCAGGTACAAGCTCATCCATTTCGTCAGACTTAACCCAACAATCCATGCTATCGGAAACGATATGTACGTAATATGAAAATTTGAAATTAGCATTATATGCCTGTATGTCATCATGAAACAGATTGAATCCTTTAAATGGGTATCTCTTGATATTAAACATATTCAGTCTTTTGTTGTACACATATATGTTTTGAGATACTAACTTGGACCAACCATAGTAGTCATCTACCTTTAGTTGCTCCTGCGTTGTAAGATTTTCTATTGTATGTATTGGGATAGGAGCGTCTTTTGCACCTGCCCCTAGATAATATGACGAATCCGTGCCAATAGAAAATAATTTATAGAACTGCGTTTTGCTTTTTAACTCGCTGATAATTTCTGAGTCTGATTTGTATTTCGGCATTAGCACCTCTCTGGCAGGATAGCTGTCCTTATCAAAGGCAAATACTGGTTTCTGTATAGCTGTGGCTCCAGGAAATGGATTTTCAATTGCGTAAGCTTGTCTCGCATTTATAAAACTATAGTAGTACTCTCCATTCACTTCTTCAACGGAAGAAAATTTCCAGTCTTCATCTATATAAAAAGGCATCACTTCATCTGAGGCGAAAACCACCAATTCCTTTACTATGTCTTTCCAGTTTTCTATATCTTCTATGCTAGCTTCAAATCTTAACTTTGCATAATAAGGATACATGTTAAAATTACGAGTATCACCTGATGTTTCTTTAAAGTTTTTGATATTCTCATCGTAGCAGACAGGCACATACCTGCAATTTCTATTGATGGTTGGGTAACATAGTATAGGAGCGGAAATCCTCGCATAGCTCCCATCGTACAGCTTCAAGGCATACCTTATAAAAAAAGGAAACAGAAAATACCCTAATTCTTTAGCTTTTGATATAACAGCAGCAGCGTGCCCTCTTACCGCGGTCTGAAAGGTACTGACCTTTTCCGCATCATTTTTTGGAGTATATTTATAATATGAGGTTTTGTTTGTCAAGCCTTCATCTTCCGAAGGTTCTACAACTTTTGCAAAACTCCCATCTGTATTGTATAATGCTGATTTTTCCGACGAATCAATAATCTCTTTTAGATCGCATGAAGTAGTGCCACCTAAGCCAACAGATCCGCCAAGCAAGTAAGGCGTAAAGCTTGGTCTAGGCAAATCTGTTCCAAGCTCCTTGTATTTCCCTCCTTTGCGCAGGAAATAAGCTATTCCTTCGTTCGTAGCTATCACTACGGTGTTTCCCACGCTCTTCACATCAAGCACATTATACGTGATGTCGAAGCTTTGCCACAAGCTAGGGTCTACTTTTCCGTCCTCCAAGCTACCACTGAAGATAAGGCTCTTGCTAGTGCCCGCATCCCTCAGCATCACATAGTTCCTGTAGTCGGCACCCTTGTGGATATATAGAAGGTCGAAAATTCCATCTACCGCCTTAGGCTTCTGTATTGGCTTCATTTCTCCATCCTTATAGATGAATCCGTCACTCTCCAACAGCTCCGAGTCGTCGCTCATTAGGTCGCTGGGCACGTTTGTCATGCCCTTGCCGAAACTCAATGTCTTTCTTTCTACGTTTCTTTCCATTGTCTTGTTATATTTTTGCAGCCGTATGCACGCCGTCACCACCGCTGCTATGTTTCTCCTTCTGTTTCCACCTTGGCTTCTCCATGTCGTTGGCGCTCACCCACAAGCCGATGGCAGTGCTCATCAGCACATCGTCATGGTTGCCGTTTCCTACGATGTTTCCGAGGCTGCCATCATCGTGTCGCTCATAGATTCTCAGCTCATGATACATTTCCTTGTCTGGCTCGTCCCATAACATATCGTCTACAAACTGCTCCAAGTTGTCGATTACCCATCCCTTCGTCAGTTTGTTGGTCTGGAATCCATACTTAGCCAGCACATCGTCCGTCACGTCCTCTGGGCTAGTGGTGCGCTGATACAGGTTCTCGTAGTAGTCTGCTATCTCGTTCAGGATGCTTCCGAAGTGGTCGCCTTCCGTGTTGTTGTTTTTTTCTCGGTCGGCAGTGTTGCTCTCTATCACCAAGAGTGCGTCATCGTAGTAGTGAGCCAGTGCTGCCGCCATCCACGCCAACTTGTCGTGTCTTACGTGTCCCCTGTATCTAGCCACCACCCTAGGCTTGCCCTTGATGGTTGGTATCATGCCGAAGCGGTCTATCACAGTCATCACCGTATAGTCCGATGTTGAGCTCTTGCCACCAATATCCACGCTCACCACGTATCTGTTTTCCACTTGCAGCACGTTCGGCACCGCCCAAATCTTCAAGTCGCCCATGCCGTCCGTTCTGATGTCTATCTTCGATTTGTTGATGGTCTGCTCGTTCTTCACCGCCGTGTTCACCATGATGTCGGCAGTATACAGAGGCTCACGCTTGTATTTCTTCTGCAAATCATCAATAGAATAGGGGTTGAATACCAAGTTGCCAGAGTTACGGAAGGCATCTTCCTCGTCCACTGGTGCCTCGGTGGCGCAGAAGGCATGTGTGGTAAACTTGTTTCTAAAGTTCCTGTACCATTCGATGGCTTGGAAGCAAGCTCCCTTCTCCCACATTCGCCAGAAGAACTTGCCTGTCTCTCGGTAGCCCTTCGGGTTTGTGCTCTTGTCTCTGTTCTGCAAGAGCCACTTGGCAAAGGCTCTCTCGTTCTTCACATCCTCCATGTCGTGCTCGATGAAGAAACAAGGGATGAAGAGGAACGAGTAAGCATCGTTGTTCTTCGGGTCCATGGCTAGTTGGCATTTCTCGTAGAAGAATCCTGAGTTACCCTTGCCTGTGCTCTCAAACACCTCCAAGTTGTCCTCTTGGTTTCTGATACCACCCGAGATAGACGAAATCACGCCCTCAGGGTCGTGCTCGGGAGTCTTCTTCCAGTAAGCCACCTCCGAATAGTGGGCGCAGTGGAAGTTGCTACCACGCACGCTATCGAAATTCTCGAAGGATGCCACGGTCAGCGTGCTTCGTCTGATGGCTCTCATGCCGTCCGTCACTTGGAAATCGTCTGGTGAGTTTTCATAAGGCGAGAATTGTAGCTTGGCACCGCTGTGTCCGAGCGTCCAACCGGGCTGATTCTCCAATGCCTTTCGGTACATAGCCTTGATTTTCTTCGCCGTGTTCTTCTGCTGTGCCAGCACGATGGCGTTCCATCCGTCTCTTCTAAAGTCTTGCAGCCACTTGATGTAGAGCTGGGTTAGGGTAGAGCCTCCCCACTGACGAGCCTTCAATATGACTACTCGGATGGCTGCTCCGCTTGTGCGCAGGTCCTCGAATATCTTCAATAGCTTTCTCTGTGGATAGTTCAGCTTGAAGGGTATCATGTTACCTGTCACCTTGTCTTCTATCTTGTCGGTCGCATACAGCGCAAACTCGGGGTCTTCCCTGAATCTCACCTTCATGATTTCGAAGGTCAGCACCATGATGAGCTGCTTGGTGTAGTAGCTTTTTTCGTTATACTCCTTGCCCCACACCTGTATGATGTATTCTTTCAGACTGCCCACCTGTCTCAGTCCCCTATATAATAAGGTACGCATGCACTCCCTCGGTACCCACATCTTCTTGATCATGAAGTCTGGCAACTCCAATAGCTCCCTATGTTCCATGTCGTAGCAGTTTTCGCCAGTCCATGGGTCGTAGGTGCCATATATCTCGTCATACCGTCTTCGGTTCTCGGCTACGAGGTCGTCTATTTCTTTGTCAGTTACCAGTGCCATGCGCCAAATCGTTTAGTTCCTCAAAGTCCACGTCTTGTATTTGTGGAGATGTAGTCACACCCAGCGTCTTGTCGTCGCCCACCTTTGTCATGCTGAGGGCTGCCAACTGCTTGAAGTCCTCGTCCAGCCCATGCGTCACGCTTACCTCGCTCTGCTTTGGTATCATGTGCTTCATCAGGTTGGCGTAGATGGTGCAGTATGTCTTGGGGTCGTATTCCGACAGCTCTATCATCTTTTCCTCAAACCGTTCTTGGTGTCGAGCCAAGAGGTCTCGCAAGAACTCCTTCTGTGCGCTCTTGTTGACAGGCAGAATTTTCTTGGCTTTTTCAGCCCTTTCCTTCTGCAGTTCCCTTACGGTCTGGTATTCGAAATCTTCCATAAGCTATATTTTTTTACATTATCCAAATGGCTTGAGGGTATGTATCATAGCCCCTGCCTTGGTTGCGTTGGCGCAGTCTATCATTTCCAGCTCAGCATCCTCTAGGTCCGTTGCCTTGTCTACCGTCAGTGGGTCTTTGCTGGTGAGGGTCAGCTTGAAGTATTCCAAGAGTGCGCCAGCTATGATGTAGTCGTGGATGGCTGACGCCAAGCTGTCTAACCTTGTATCGTCCCAGTAGTCGGGCATCCTCAGCCATATTTCCTTCTCTTCCCATTCCTTCAAGGCGTTGTCTCTCACTCTACCCTCTGGTTTCATCACGTAAGCCGACAGAACAGACTCTGCTTTCTGTAGGTATTTGTCAAACCATCGGTAGAACATCGGTCTCTCTTGGTCGTTCTCGCTCGTTGGCACCATTTCCTCTTGGCTCGTCTGGTTGCCACGTCTGTTTCTTCCCACAAGACTTGTCGTTGCATCTATGTCATACCATAGTTGGTTGGCATAGATGAAGATGTGCTTATCAAAATATCGGTGCGCAGGTCTGGGTGGGCGAGGTAAGAATGGGTTGGACACCGGTTCCCATCCTCGCTCTCGGTCAAAGTGCATCGGGTGCAATGAGTTAAATTCCGTCATATCCTTCCTCCTCTGTTACGATTACGTCACAATCAAAGTTCAGCTTGTCGCTGTGTCTGGACCACAGCTGCACCTTGCAAAACCCTGTGTTCTTGGGCACAAGGGTGAAAGCCCTGCGCTCCCTGCATCTGTGAATCTCCACGATGCTTGGGTTCTCGCTCCTTGCCTCTATGTCGTCGATGGCACCGCTGTTCAGCGAGTAGGATAGGGTAGCTTCCTCTCCCTTCTCCAGGGTTATCTCTCCCTCCACGCCTTCGCCGTTCACCTTGGCTGTCAACTCGGTTGGGTAGGGCACCGTTGGCAGTATCGGACCGCTCATCACGAAGCACTTTCTGATGGATTGCTCATCCACGCCGAGTGCCGCCTGATAAGGCTCAGCTTGTTTCAGGTTGGTGGTTTTAAGCCACCACTGGAATATCATGTAGTCCTCTACATATTTTGCCGAGAGTCTAGCCAGCGCATCGGTCAGCGTTCCGTTGTATCGTCTAGAGACAGATAGTGTAAACTCCACCACGCCGTCCGTCTTGTCGCCGTAGTAGATTACATTGTCGCCAACGGTCTGAGGCGTTGCCACTAGATAGTCCACGAAGAAGGTCTTCAATATCTCCAGCGCAGTGTCAAAGTCTTTCGTGAGGGTGCTTTCGTGTACCTCGTCATCCGTGGCTATCTCCTGCCCTGCAAGCTTTGCAGCCTTCGGGTCCGATGCCTCGTCTATCTTTCCTTTCAGATAGGTGGCTGTCTTCACGGCGTTCACTACAGCCTGTTTCACAATTTGGAATTTTATAATCATATTCTTTTCAGTTTTAAATTACACCCCTGAATGGCGTTCCGTCATCATTATACATCGTGCCTGTCATGTCCTTTAGGGTCTTGTCGCTTTTTGATGGTGCGTCTATGGAGTAAGCCAGCTTGATGGCACTCTCCAGATAGCTAGCCGTTTCATCGGCAAATTCCTTCGCTAGCTCTGGATAATTCTTCCCTAGCGTTACCTTCCCAATGTAGGCGATGGCATAGTTGGTAAAGATGTTTTCCACCGCTCCTACCTTGGCATCGTTTAGCCCATAAGTACTAAAGGTCAGCGTGCCTTCCGTACCCGATTCGTTGTAGCTCGTTATCTTGGGTGATAGCTCGCTGGCGAACGTCTCAGCCGCTCCATGGATGGCTTTGTTTAGGATAGCCTCCTCGGTGCTCGATAGGGTAACACCTGCAAACATGGTGTTTCCCTGCTTGTCACCCTGTCGCTTTCCGACAAATGAAAGCTGTTCCTTTACCATCTTTTTTAGGTCCGAAACATTGATGCTTATCGTTTTCTCGCTCATTATGCCACGTTGTTATAGTTAAAGAATTGGTTCACGGCGTTCTGGTCTGCGCCCTGCACCTGTCCGTTCTCATCAAGCTGCACGCCGCCCTGCTGTGCTGCCTGTTGCTGATACATAGCTTCCAGTTGCGCCTGCTGTTCCTGAACGCTTGCCAAAAGCTTGTCTGCGTATGGCTCGTTTACGTTCTGCAAGTACTGCACAAGGTTGATGGCTCCCATGCCGAGCAACTCTTTCAGCTCGTCATTCTGTGCCGTGTTGTATGCAGCCGTGGCAGCAGCGTTCTTGATGCTTATCTTGAAGTGGATGTCTCTAGCCGAAAGTCGGTCGTAGTTATATACGTTCAATCCGCTCTTGTCAAATATTTTCCTACCGTCCTCATAGAACTGCTGTATAGTCATGCATTTCTTGGTAGCCAGTCGCTCGGTGAACACCTCCATGTCGCTCAGTATAGTGAAGAGCGAGGTGGTGGCGTTCTGACTCTCCTGCGCATATCTTGCCGCCGATGTACCTGCGCTTGGGGTCTTGCCCTGCAAGGCTCCCGATACATTCGTTACCTCTCTTATCAGGTTCAGCTCTATCTGCAGCAGTTCGTTGGTGCCGATGTTCACGGCGTTGCTGGTGATAATCTCTGGCTTCACGTTCGGCATTGTTCGCTTAGGCGAATAGAATATCCATCCGTCATATTCGATGGCTTCTTGCATGAATTGTTCTGGTGTCCTGTCGCCAAGCACGGTCCTTGGTATCATCTTGAAGCCCTTGAAGCTGCTTCTCAATGCCATATCGTTCATCACGATCAGTCGGTTGATGTACCGCTGTTGGTCTATCACGTTCGCCATGAAGGGGTGAATCTCTCCGTTGATGTACGGATATAGTTTCATCGTGAAGGGATGGCTCTTGTAGTCGTATGGCGTTTCCCCTTGGCAGAGCACCGTGCCGTCTGGTGCCATATAGGTGTAGTACCAGTACTTGTCTGCTACCTCCCAACTCTTGATGTAGGCTCTCTCGTCCTCTGGCACGCCCATTTCCTCATATTGCTGTTCACGCTTGATGTTGTCGTTTCTCAGTTTGTTTATCATAGCCGTGTCTTCTAGGTCTATGCGGAAATATGCGTTGTTGCCACTTGTCGCTATCGGGTCGAAGCATTGCAGCCTTGGCTTGGTCTCTGTGGTCCATACCTCAATCACCCTCACGTAGTGCTTTCCCTTGTTGCTGTAATCGAAGCTGAGGTTCTCCAACGATTTCTCCTCGTTAAACTCATAGCCACCTTCGCTCTCGTAAGAATCCTGTATGTCGAAGATACTATTCAGGTCGTTGATGGTAAGTCCATATTCCTCTCTGGCAAATTTCTGATACAAGTCTTCTCGGCTCACGTCATGCAGCACGCCTATCAAGCTGAGGTCGTTGTGTCTTGGGTCGCTGCCACACTCAAAAAACATGTGGTCGGGTTCCATCAGCTCCGTCCAAGCGTCTGGCATTTCCAGTTCCTTGTCTTCCCAGCTCTCCCTCACAAACATCTGTCCTCCTTGTAGGTAGTCCTTGATGGCGTGGTTCAGTAGGTCCTGCATTTCCGTGGTCTGCCAGTTACACTGCATCGTGGCACTCATCATGTCGCTCAACTGCCTTGATTCGTTGTCTCTCGCAAAACAAACTGGCTCCGTGCCCTGCTTGGCATAGAGACCTGCTATTGATTCCAAGATGCTCACCATGATGTTGTTGCTCATCGGGGTCATGTTGCGCTTCTCCATATAAGTGCGCTCTGTCATTTCCTCCCAACAGCCATCTTTGTACACTCTGATGATGTCGCTCCATTGGTCGCCTGTGCAGTATCTCATGGTTCTGGCTCTCGTCTCACGCACGCCGCTCAGGTTGTTCCAAGCGTTCCTGCATCGGGTCAGCAGCTCCATGTCCGTTCCGTGCTCCTGTCTGCGTTTTCGTGCCTTCACCGAGTCGTATGTGTTGCGCCGTGGCATCACCTTGCTAAGTGTCAGTATTTTGGTCTTTGCCATTTTTTTACACATTATTATAAATATAGGCGCAAAAATAGCCATATTGCCCTTTTTCTATTCCGTGTTTCCGAGCAAATATAATATGCCTCGGAAACACGGAAACACGATTCCGATTTCTTTGCATCTTTGCCACAAAGTTTAATCGGTTAAAGAAAAATTATGACAAAAGAAGAACTTGAAAAACAGAATGCAGAGGCAGCTCTAGAGAATGCTGCTCCTGCTGAGTCTGCCGAGGCTGCTCCTCCTGTAGACGAGCGACCTAATCGCACGGCGTTCTCCAAGCGTTTCTCCAAGCGACACAAGGACATCGACTTTGAGGATAAGGAAGCACGTTATGCGGCTATGAACGATGATGCCGACGCACTCGGCAAGTACGAGGAGAGCGGACAGGCGTTGTCAAAGATGCTCGACAACAACAAGTGGCTCGCTGCCATGGTGCTCGACTCTACCCGAAAAGGTATGCACCCATTCGAGTGGATGGCTTCACAGGGCATCGACATCAAGGCTGCTCTCGAAGACGAGGAACTGGGCAAGAAGGTTGCCGACCAGATTACCGAGTATCAGGAGAAGGTTGCCGAGCAAGAGAAACATGGCGAACAGCTGATGAAGAACTTGCAGAAATCACGTGAGGCTCTCGACAAGTTAGGTCTCTCCGAGGATGAGGCTAACGACCTCTACGGAAAAGTATGGGGTGTTATCGCCGATGCAGAGGAAGGCAATATCTCCTCCGATACATGGAAGCTTTTCCAGCAAGCCTACAACTATGATTCCGACATCGCTTCCGCACGTGACGAGGCAGCCATGCAAGCCCGCAACGAGAAGATTCAGAACAAGGTTCGCTCCTCCGAGTCTGAGGGTATTCCACCAACACTCTCTAGTGCAGGTGGCGGCAACAAGCCAGCCAGCAAGAGAAAGCGAGAAAGTTTCTGGGACGACATTCGCAGCTAATCAAATCCATAATACAAAATAAATATATACAAAAATGAAGAAAGTAATTAATTATTTTTCTAACCATCAGTTCGTCTTCAAGATGATTCTGATGCTTCTTGCCATTGTTACAGGCGGTGGCGCAATGGCTATGGCAGACCTTACCGAAACTCAGATTGGCGACGAGGGCGTAGACCCTGCCAGCAAAGCTACGGTAGCCGAGAAAGAGCCAGTAGATAAAAATACAAGCGACCGACTTAGCCCTGGTGGCAAGAAGGACGGTCAAGACCTTACTGGTTCACAGGCATCTTCCACGCAGCTCCGAGAGGGTGGTTTGCTCGATAAGGAGTGGGATAGCGAGATTGTCAAGTTCTATCCTTTCAAGACTCCTTTGCTCTCCATCGTTCGCCGCATGGCTAAGACCGTGCAGATTAAGAACTGGAATATTTCCCATCAGCGAGTCGGCGGTGAGACCCTTGACGGTCAGACCACTGCCAAGATTACTGAGGGTGATACCATCGAGATTAATTCATCAAACTTCTCTGGTTCCATTCGACCTTTCTACAAAGGTACTACGGTGTTCGCTTCTGGTGTAGCTGGCTACGCCGAGGGCTCACAGGAAAAGCGTGAGGGTACCTTGATGCTCTACGTTATCGAGGCTAATGGTAAGAAGGCAGTCATGCAGGCAGTCAATGGAAAGCCAAAGACCGCAGGTGATTCTCGCATCAACCTCGACAATATGCAGTGCCCAGAGATTCCTATCGGCACAACGTTCCTTGCAGGTGCATCCGCAGCCTCCGAGTCTCAGCTTACCATCACCCCAGAGAACTTCCAGCCACGTGAGAAGGAGGTTTATGTTCAGAAGAAGCTTTTGAACATTGTCTTTACTGATGACTACGAGAAGGTTAAGAAGGAACAGCCTATCACGGTTGCCGACCTCAAGACCGATGCCATCATCAAGTACAACCTCCGTGCAGAACGCACCTACCTCTTGGGCTGCAAGTCTCGCTTCAAGGCTGAGACTGGTGACGGTCAGATTGAGGACGTGTTCACCTCGGAGGGTATCATCAATCAGCTTACCAATACTTATGGCATTGGCGATGAGTACACCTTGGGCGACATGATCGCTATCTCCAAACTCCAGTTTACCGAGTTCTCAGAGAACGACCGCTGCTTTGCTTTCTGTGGCAAGAATGCCATCGAGCGTTTGGAGAATATCAAGTTAGAGGGCTCTCACCAGAACGACTTCATCAATCACAACGAGTTCGACCTTTCCTTCAAGCGATTCAAGGACACCTTCGGTTCCATTGATTTCGTTTGGACCCAGACCCTCGATCTCATGGGCATGTCCGACTTCATGGTAATCTTCGACCCTAAGGCTTCACGTCGTTACGTCAAGATTGGTAAGAAGGAGCAGACCAATGATATGTCCAAGGGTGGAGGCGAGGTTCGTGACGCTAAGCGTTGGATTCACCAGGAGGCTGATTCTGTTGCACTTCGTGGTTACAACTCCATCTTGGTTGGTCCTGCTAAGAAGATTGCGCAGATTGCCACAGAGTCACTCGGTGCCATCATGTCTTCCAAGACATTGCCTGATACTCCATCCAAGGGCATGAAGGTTGCTCTCACACAGGATTACACTGTGAAGGGTTCTAATTCTCCAACGGATGATAAGACCTACGAGAAGGGTACCGTATACTATTACACTGGTTCCGCTTGGGTTATCTACACAGGTCAGGACACCGCTCAGTAATACGAAGGCTTCTTTTCATACAATATATAATCACACGGGGGCAGGTGCAATAAGCCCTGTCCCCATTTTACAAAACAGAGATATGATCAAGACATACAACGCAAGAGTACAGAACAACAATATCAGTTACTTGCTAGAGGGTAAGCAGGGTAATCAGATGCGTTATAATTTCACCAATGGTAACGTCATCACCAACAAATACCCTTCCATCACGCTTCGCAACCGTTATGCGCAAGAACTTTTGGAGTCCAGCTTGCTCTTCGCCAACAACACGGTAGTATTGGAGCGCACGGAAGAGGAGTACCCCGGTGAGCTCGATGCTTTGAAGAAGGAAAATAATGAAACTCCTACTGAAAAGCAGCCAAAGACCGAGGAGGTCAAGGGCATTCGCACCACCGACGAGGTTATCGCCTACGTGAACGAGCGGTTTGACAAGGATTGCAAGACCCTCGCCACCGCAATGAAGCACGCTTCAAAGGCTGGTCTAGTCTTCCCAGACTTCAACGAGTAATATATATAAAAGGTGTAACGAAAATGACAGTATCGGAAATTATCAAGCAGGTACGTTGGTGCATAGACGAGGAATCCAACAACACATCGGACCTCACCGATGAGAGGGACGACCTCTATATGGACAACATCATCCGTGCCAAGATAAACGATGCCCTCCACTGGCTCGCCATCACCGCAGCCTCCTCTTCCGTTTTGTCCGACTCCAAGCTGATAGGCACCACCACTTCCACCATCAAGGTGACCGATTACGATGCCACACGCAACATAGGAGTCATCACGATGGACGAGAATACCGAGGTAATCAATATCTCACGTGTCCGTGGCGATAGTTGGTATAAGGCAGTCGCTCCTATAGAGGACACCGACGATGAAGCCTTGATGATGTTCGATGACACGTCCATGGGAACGGTAGACCGCCCTCAAGCGGCTATCATGCGAGAGACACCAATCAGGATTCTCTTGCAGCCCAAGACCACAGAAGCTGTCATCTCCTACGTAGGTTTGCCCAAGAACGTCAACACAGATTCAGAGACAGAAATATCTGTACCCGACAAGTTAAAGAATGCTTTCGTCTACTACATTGCCTTCCTGCTCCTCTCTGCCTACGACGATACAAAGGCTAGCCAGATGTACACCATCGCCCTGCAACAGCTTGGCGTTAATCAATCCTCAAAGTAAAGACGATATGGAGAATATTCAAGCCACATACGATGCCAACGAGCTAGCTTGGGTTACGCCCATCCTCACCCTCCATAGAGACATCTTCCTAAAGATAGACCTCAAAGAGAAGGGCAAGGTGGTTATTCGCCAGTCTGACGACAAGGGCAATTTCCCTCGCATCCCAATCCGCCGTCACAAGGACACTCAGTCCTTCGAGTTCCGTATCTCGGTCATCCCCGATACCGTCCAAATCCAAATATTCACTTCTACAGAACCAAAAGAAATTAAATATGCCTACATTTAGAGAAGACGATAAGTTAGGTACCAAGGTTCCGCTCATCAAGACCGCCGACCTCAACGACAAGTCTGTCACTACAGAAAAACTTGCCGAAGGCTCCGTTGTCAACTCCAAGTTGGCTCCAGAGTCGGTTACGAAGGATAAGTTCGACAAAGAATTGCTCCAAATCTTCGAGGCTGCTGCTGGTCTTCCTGCAAATCTTATAGAGACGATTCAAAATGTAGATACCACGCTTATTGATCATCAGCGGCAAATCTCAGCCAACGATGATGATATTTCCGACCTACAGGTTAAGACCAAGCAAATCAAAGACACCGTTGATGGCATAGCCGTCAGTGGAGGAGCATCCGTAGGCTCGGCTGTCACTTACGACAATACCCAGAGCGGATTGGATGCCCAGAATATCCAGAATGCTATTGACGAGTTGGTTAACAACCTTGGTCATTACGAGACCAACGAGGAGTGGCTACGTGCCTACACCGATGCCGAAGGTAAGTTTCTTTGGGGCATCCGTGTGGATGGTAGCATCGACTGGTCTGTTGGCATCCCTCGCCCTATCCAAAAGAAGATAGAGGAACTTATCGCCACCGATACCGCCATTCAAGAGTCCATAGCCCAGCTTCGCACAGAGTTGACGGAATCCTTGAACAGCAACATCCAGTCGCTCAAAGACAACGAGATTAAGAATCTCCAAGACACCAAGGTTGACAAGGAGGAAGGCAAGTCCCTCATTGAAGACGAGGTGAAGGAGTGTTTCAAGGTAATAGAGAACGAAGAGTTCATCTATGGCATCACAGACAGTGAGGATAGATTGCTTTTTTGTATCTATAGAGAGACAGGCAAGCCATACTTCCCTCTCAATGAAATGTACCACGTAGAGCAGAACGAGGAGTTTCTTTGGCTTATATTAGATACTGCAAATCATCCTTTATTGGGCATTCAGCAAGATGGTACTTGTTGGGCGGCTAAGGCACAGTGGCTTGATGATATTAAAACTATCAAGGAGGTGCTTACTGAGAATGCAACTACATTAAATGAGATAAAGACTGCTCTTGAAACTAAGCAATCAAAGGAAGAAGGTAAAGGTCTTATCAATACGGATATTGCAGATTCCTTCTCTTATATCTCCAATGATGAGTACTTGATGGCTTTAGTAGATGCAGAATATAGAGTTCTTTGTGGCATTACTACTGATGGAAAACCTTATTTCCCTACAAACAGTATGTATGATGTCATATCTAATGATGAATGGTTATATGTTGCTCTTGACGCAGAAGAGAGAGTTTTATACGGTGTTCATGCAGAAGATGGTCATTTTATTGTAAATGGTGAAGATATAACTTCTATCATTAAGGATTTAGCTACTACTATTCAAGTAATTAAAGGTAAGGTTGAGCATATCTCTGTTGAAGATAGCCCTGAATATCTTGCAGTTGAGACTGATGCAGACGGCAAAGTGCTGTCTGCCACAAATGCTGATGGTAGTCACTATATCCACAATGTCAAGTCCGAGACTATCCCAACAGCAGTCACAGATGAAACTGATGTAGAGAATAGGCTTGAAATCACTAAGGATAATGAGGAGAAAATACTTGCTTACAGAGATGAGAAGGGTATTAAACATGAGACAATTCTTGATGTTAAAGACTTTAGAAATAATGGAACACATATAGACTTTGCAAGTTATGCTTCATTGGAAGATATTGATGCAATTGATTTACAGAATATTAATGGTGTTTATGATAATTCTAAGCCAAATTTGTATCTCACTTCACAGAAAACATATACAACAGCTGATGGGAAGCAATCATTTACTCCTCCTAATGCTGGGGCAGAAATGAGTAATAGAATATCTTGCAAACCTGGAGAATGGTTTACTAGAACAGGTACTGCTACTGGCATGGTTGTTGTGTCAGATAAAAATGACAACAATGCACAGAGGTTGATGCCAAATGGAAGCCTTCCTGGCGCAAGTGTACAAGTTCCTGAATACTGGGATTGGGCTGCTTATATACGTTTTGCCGTGGCTACTTACGAAAACAATGTTGTCATAAATCGAGGTAAGTATGCAGTAAGTGAGACTAGCGAATCTGTTTCTATTCCAAAGCTCAAATTGAATATTTCTAATTTTACGAAGGAAACAAAATATTTGAAATCTCCTAATGGAACTTTCTTTGAACTTTCTGTAAGTGATAAGGGAGAATTATCAGTTAAGGAAATTGACAAAGACCTTGTTGCACCTTTCGATATGCCGTCGGATTTAAAGTTCACAATATCAAATCCTTCTGGTGGCGTTGCTGCTTTCTGTGGAAATGCCAAGAGAGTTTTGCTGCATAACGAGAAATACCTTTATGAGGTTAAGGAAACAGGACTAACAAAGTTCCTTTCTATTGCAGATAGCTCCGCATATTTCTACAATGTTGAACACCAAGTAAATAGCACTGGTAAGTTAAGAATTGTAGCAGTACTAAAGGTTGAACCATTCAAAGGACTATGTGTGTTTGACGAGAATTTCACGCTGATTGATAAATTAGAAAGTCCAAACTATGACACGCATGATTTCATCTACATAGATGATTTTCATTATATCGTGTATCATCATAGTAATGTCCTAACTATAGATGGACACAGGACGTATTCTGATACTTTAGAAGAGTGGAAAGATGGAAAGATGGTTGGCTCATACACCCTTAACGACCAAGATGTATTGAAGGATATTCTGTTTGACGCTGATGTGCATTCCACAGCACCAATTGCAGAGACTCACACCAATACCATAGGATTTGACAGAACAGAAGACAGAATAATTGTAAATCCAAGAAACTGTTGCTCTTGGATAATTCTCAAAAGGACTGTTGGCAATGATGGAAATGTTACATTTGGTCCAGTGTTAGAGCAAATAGGAGGCTTATCCTCGTCTAGCAATTACAATGCTGTTTCACGAAGAATTAAAACAGACTCTTTGGCTCAGTGGTTCTTGTGTCATGATGTGAAGTATTGGGGTATGAAAGAAATTAGCGGGATAAGTTATCCTACATATACTTTGTTTGATAACAACTTCTTAATGAAGGAAAATCCAAGGAACAATCCTGCATCCAACCCTAATAGTACAACTGATAGTGCAGCTACTTGCTCAAGAATCGTACAATTAAGTATAGACTGGGACAGCAGGAAGATTGTGGAATACAAGGTGTATGCAGTTCCGTCTTATTATTCCTCTGTTATGAGCAGTGCATGGATGATGGATGAGGGAATATTCTGTATAGATTATGCAATGATGGGAACAATCATATTTGCTGATTTTACAACAGAAGCAACTACTATATCAGAAGACGGGCATCTGTACACAAATGCAAAAATCACTTGGAAATTGAAGCAACAGAAACTTTTGTATAGAGCAAATATTTATTAATTTAAATTATATATATAATTATGGGAAAATGTTTAGTAACAAAACTTGATAGTGTTGTTCAAAATGAAGACCTGCTTAAAATGGGAGAATTGGAGATAGTTTTGAAGAATGTCCCATCGTCAGGCAAGCGTATTCCTTCTTTCATATTCAAAGAAGAAACTGAAGTTAAAGCCATCAATGGCTTAATAAGTTCGGAAAATATCAGCAGTGGAAATAAGGCTCAACAGCTAATGATTGTAAACAGTGGAAATATGAGTTGCTTTGCTGATGGCGATGTAAAACTAAGAGTTGGCAACAAATATAATCTTGTATCATTGTATGAGCAAGACAACAACTATTATGCAGACTTGGAGATTGACCTTGCAGACTTGAAATATTGCAAGTCTCTTACTAGATTGTGTATTGGTATTAATAAGACTGTAAATGGTTCCTTGGCGGATATTAAGAATTCTCCTATAGTAGACATCTACTTGAATCTTCAAATTCCTAGTGACTTGGCAAATGTAAATGGTTGGAATTTAACAAATGTAGTAAATCTGACAAATGTATTTGGGGACATTTCGAACCTTCATACATCTTTTGATAAAATAGCAAAAATTACAATTGCTGGTGCAGAAGGCAAATCACTTTATGGTAATTTAGGAACTCTTGGCGACAAGATACAAATCTTTGTTAGCAATGGTTCGAGCAACATGAGTGAAGCATTCACTTGGAGTAGTACAACTGCAAGACCTTCCTCATACTCATTCTTACCTTTGTATAATGTAAGATTTTCAACAGGTACAGATGTGGACAATTATCTCATCAATGTTGCAAACTGTGTATTTGATGAAGGTCATGATAAAGGCATAATTATCTACTGCACAAATGGCACTCGTTCTTCTGCATCCGATTCTGCATTGGCTACAATCAAGTCAAATGGGTATAATGTTTCATTAAATGGTGTTACCCTGTAAATTAATGAACACCGAAATTCCTCAAGACAAGTTTTTTATTGACGCACTTAATATATTAAATGAAGAACTTAATGAGGCTGGGTTACAAACATTTAAGGTGTGCATCGACCATTAGTCCGCTAAGTAGCTGACTTCACACATAATAAAATAAGGTGTAACTCCACATGGGGCTACACCTTATTTTTTTTCACCTTTATGCAATACTAACTAGAGCAAATTAACCTATCATGGTACCGCTTGCTTGCATCAATCCCCCCATCAAATAGCAAGCTTCTTCTCCATACATATCCATCAAGTAATACTCGGATATATGTTGCACCACGTGCAGCATTTCGTGGCTGAGACTGTTGGCATACTCCCCTGATGAAGTAGTCCATCCAATAGCCACAACCGATTTTCGCAAAGAAACATTGGAGTAAGTTAGACCCTTGTTAGCCTCACCTCCGAGCACGAGATTAGAGGCATCTTCGAGAGGAACACCCTTGCATCCCAAATCCCGAAGACACCTTCTAACATACATGGCATCCCTAGACCTTACATCATAAATCACATGCACCGTCCAGTCATACCTCTCCAGATAAATCTCCTGCTCAGTCAAAATTCTTAATTATTAATTCTTAATTATCACAAGATTTCCTCCCATGGAATGCCCACACCATTCAGCGAGCAATCCGCATAGAAGCGGTTGAAAATGAAGCCATCTTGTTGATCTTCATCATCCACATAGTCTTTTACAAACTGAGCTAGCGTTTTCTCGTCCATGATAGAAGAAGCGTAGAAATCAGCAAGAGCCATGTGGTACACATACACGAAATCCCAACCGGTGTTGTTCTCCAGTTCGATACTCTCCTTCTTCAATAGCTCCTCAATATCCTCACGCTTCATTACACGGATAGGCTTTCCGTTCTTGCGCATCTGCTTCACCGCCCACTCGCACATCTTCTTGTTGAAGTGCCAGCCATTGTGCCTCAGATAAGCTTTCATCTCCTCTGGCTGATAATCGTAGGCATTCAAAGGTATTCTTTGTTTTCTCATAATAGTAATCAATTAAAAGAAAGGTTTGGTAGCGAAAATGATTTCGTCACCAAACCCCACTTAGTTAATACTCCTCGCCGTAGCCTCGGTAGTCACGTCCCATGCGCTCACGCTCCTCACGATGGCGCATGTCCTCGTAGTCCTCATGCTCTCGCATACCGTGTCTGCCTCCACCGTAACCTCGGTAGTCGGGCATACGGTTCCGCTCGCCATATCGGTCTTCCTTCTCATGTTTCATCTTGTCAAGGCAAGTCATAGCCTTGCCACCGAAGCGAAGCATACTCTCGATGTTCTCGTACAAGTCATCAAACTTGTCTTCCGTAATCTCAATCATAACCATAATTCAAAGATTCTTTAGTGAATGGATAGAGTAGGAGATTACTTGTTGACTGCCTTTTCGAGCAAGCCCATCATGCGGTCAAGCTTTCCTTCCATACCCGAAACCTTGCCCTCCAGCTTCGAAATCTTCTCAGCCTGTTCCTTCTCCTTGGCTATCTGGGGGTTGAGTTGCAGTAGCATTCCCTCACAAGATTTTACAACCTTCTCGTGGTAATCTACGCTCTCCAGTATCGCCCTCGAAGTTCTCAGCATCGCATCCACCTCGGCACTCATCGCATCCTTGCTTTCACTCACCACAAGGCTCTTGTCGTTGGCTATCTGACCGTTGGCAGGCAGCTGTTTGAAGTCCACCTCCTCATCGCCAATTTTCACTTTCACATCTACCACAGATTCCATAGGCTGCGGCGTGAAGCCATTGTTAAACGATGGGTACTTGGTCTGTGGATTGCTTACCGAAACAACCTGTCCGATTCTCAAAGTCGGGTTCTCGCCTTTATCCAAGACATAGAACAAAGAATTTTGTCTTAATCCAGAAAACATAATGTAATCTCCTATCTATTCAATCTTGTTAAACAATACCCGTCATCAGTTGAAGGGTGTTAGTGTCTCTCTCAAACCAGAACTGTAACACGCCAGTACCAGGAATATCAGCCACCGTAAGGGCATCGCCATTGTACTTAGTCACAGCCTGAGTCACGCCGTTGGTCTCGAAAAGGATTGGCAGCGTTGTTGTGGTGCCAGTCGGAATCGACTGCATCAAGTTCACGAAAATCGTTCCCCTGTAGTTCGCATTCACAAAGGCGTGATTGCGGAACGAGAAGACAACGTTGTCCGTGTTCACCGTCACGCCTTGTGAAGCAATCGCCGCCGAACCTCTACGATTCACCCATGCAAATGGATAGTTCCAAATTAATGCCATAATAATTTCTTTATTTAAAAATTAATTAGTAACTTTGCATCGGGATAGATGAGAGTAATTAACTCATTGACAAGAGGTATGTCAACGCCTCTTCCCATTTTTCAAGTTGACACGTTCTTAAATAGTTGACAGTTATGAACAATCAAGAATTTCTTAAAAGTATCACCTTGGATGGTGAGGAATGGCGAGACGTAATCGGATTTGAAGGACTATACAAAGTATCGTCTTATGGTAGAGTTGTGTCTTTGGAACGATATGCAAACAATCGCTACCAGAACGTTTACAAGCAACCACACTTACTCAGAGCGAGCAATACAAAAGGGGAGAAGACACCAAGTATTACGCTCTCTAAAGATAGCAAGCAGAGCAAAAGACACCTTCCATTTCTTGTTGCTCAAAATTTTCTTCCTCAACCAGATAATAATTACGTACTTGATGCCAAGGACGGTGATTTCTACAACTGCAAAGTTGACAATCTTTATTGGAGAAGAAAGAAGCAAGCACGCAAACTTTACGATACCACTTCACTTGAAGGTGAAATATGGAAGGCTGTGCAAGGGTACGAAGGCTTGTACGAAATATCTTCTTTAGGAAGAATAAAATCCACCTATAGTAGAAGAATCTTAAAGCCTACTGCTTATGGAAACTATCTAGGAGTCGCTTTAGTCAAAGATGGTATGTCTAAAAATTATTATATACACCGACTTGTGGCTACCGCATTCCTGCCAAATCTCAAAAAATATCCTTGTATAGACCATATTAACACCATAAAAGATGATAACAGAGTTGAAAATCTAAGGTGGTGTTCGTTCTTACAGAACAACCTCAATCCACTTACGAATAGTAAGAGAACTTTAAAGGTTTGCCAAATCAAAGATGGAAAGTTGGTTCATATCTTTGATTCTATCGTAAAAACAAAGAAATATGGCTTTTGCCCTTCAAGCGTTTCTCTATGTTGCCGAGATTTGCAACCTCTACATAAAGGCTATGAATGGATGTTATTTTCCGACTACAAATCTCTTATCAATAAGTCAAAGAACTCTCAATCTACCGATGTAGATTAACCCCAGAACCCTCCATTATTAAGGGTGTTAAGACCATACAGTCCCATTTGTGCAGCAACACAGTTCGGGACTGCGGTTGCTTGTGAATAGTTCAAGGTAACTGTCTCAGGCAACTTGCACTTGATACCTGCCACCTCGCTCTGCAATCCTGCGAGCACTTGGTTAACAGGAGCCAATGCCTGACCCACAATCTGAGAGGTCATCGCACTTGATTTAAAGGTGCTGTTCTCCTCACGCAAATGGTCGAGCTTGTCTTGCATTTCACGAAGTTCTGCCGCACGTTGACCGTCCACGATGGTCTGAGTGCTGTCCTTGATGGCGTTCTGAATGTCGCAAGTCTGTCTCTGAGTCTCGTAAGCCACGCTAGAGAATCCACGTTCCTGACCTACAGCCACGTTGTTGATGGCGTTGTTCAAGGTACCAGTCTGCTGACACATCGCCAACTTGATGTTACCATCCATTGCCGTGATGTTGTTGTTCACCTTGCAGCAGCAGTCTGCGAGCTGAGAAGCAATCTGCATATTGCCTTGCTGCAAAGCGTTGATGGTCTGCATACCGCTCATACCTACCTGATTGCCCACGTTCTGAACCTGTGATGTAAGGTTACTGATGGCATTCTGAATCTGTCCCTCTGTACAGTTCAGCTGAGTAGCCAAGTTGCTGATGGCATTACGGTTGCCACCGATGGCATCCATCAAGAGAGAGCGACCATAGTCGTTGTTGATTTCGTTGGCGATACCAGCTCCACGACCATTGCCGAAGCCGCCCCAACCATTACCGCCCCAACCCATAAGGAAGAAGAGGAAGATAACCCACATGAACCAACCACCTTCGCCGCCGAATCCGTTATTACCCTTCATCGCAAGCAAGACGTTTGGGTCAACGCCCTGCTTCTGGAGCAGTGGCGCAAGAAGTCCTAGCATCCCATTGTTGCCGCTAGTTCCTTCATTTCCGAAAACATAAGTTTTGCTTTCCATAAAAAATGATAGATTAATCGTTTCGTCCACTATTGAACTTGTTGCAAAGGTACTCCAAATCCTTGGCGTGACCTAACTATGCTCAAAAATAAATTTGCAAGCAAATGTCTATTGAAAATCAATGATTTACGATGAGTAAGAAACTGCTCAATTATTTAGCCTTAGTCTAAATTTATAAGAAACACCGGCATGACCGATACAACTTACCGATATTTTTACTACTTTTGCAAGAAAATAACGAATATATTTATTTAATACGGTAATATGGGATGGGTTAAAACTGCAGAAGAACTTCGCTCTGAAATAATAATGGAGAGGAATGAACAAAAAAATAAAAGAAAGAGAACAATAGCTTTAATGTTTTTCTTTTTTATTGCATTGTTTATAGTGTTATGGAATAATACTCCAACACGATTAGGTGAACATGTATTTATAGAGCGTGATTTGAAAAATCACAAGCAAACGATTCATACAAACAGTTCGTGTTCAAAAATCCGAATTGGATATGTAGTGAACGAAACCAGTTTTTACACTTATACTCCATACCTAGATGAGTTCTGTTCAAAATGTTTCTATGAATCGGATGCCATAAAGCTAACTAAAGGCGAGAACAGATTTTCGAATACGAAAGCTTTAGGGCTATAAAAAGAGGTAAGTATTATAATTGCCTTATTTGGCTCTATATAAACTATCAAAAATGGAAAATTTTAAAAATGCGATTTATGTATAAGTACAAATTAAACATTTATGAAATTGAAGAGAAAGAAACTCTTGCTTTAAACGTGATAGACTTAAAAGATAAAGTTGAGGCTATTTTGAAATCTGATGATGCAAAATCAGATGTTCCTGCTGTATGCTTTGAAGAAAACGATGACACCCCATTAGCTATAGCTTACAAAAAAGCGAATGGAGAGATTATTTTTTATTATCCAGAGTGATAAAACAAAGGAGGTGAGCCATTCAAGCCCACCTCCTTTTATTTTAGTTCAACTTATCCAGCTGTTCCACAGCATCCATCATGATTCTGTCAATATTCTCATTGGCAAACTTGATACTCTCGTTGTCACCCGACTTGTCACGAAGTTTCTTCCATTGCTTCATCTGCTTCTCGGCGAGCTCTATCACTCTTACCTTCACAGCATCCTTCGAGTTCTGGAAGTGGTAATACTCCCCGATGTTCGATAGTCTCTTGTCAATCGGAACATTCTTCGATTTCAGCCTATCCACATTGGCGATAGTCTTCTCCATTTCGTCCTTGTAGTTGTACCATTTGCTCTTCGTTCTCTGCAAGCTACTCTGCTCGCTAGGCGTATAGAGTAGGGAGCGAACGAAAGGAATATCCTTGGTCTCTGTATCAGAACCATGTTTGATAGCTCCAAGTGTACGTTCTGCAAAGGTAGCTGCACCGCCACCGATACCACCGAAGAAGTGGTTGACCATACTAGGGTTAGTAACCATGTCAAGGAAACCATTGCCTAGCATATCCTCGTTACCCTTGGCTACATCGTTGGTTTGCGCATTCACCCACTTATTGAGGGTCTTCAATCCCTCTGGCGTACCATTGTAGGCTCTTTGCCAAGCAGGAACGTTCTCGTTCCAATCACCTCGTCTCTCGATAGGCGCACCCTTCCAATCAGAGTTTTGTTCCCATTCGATGAAAGGAGCGATGGCAGAAGGGGAGATAGCCTTGATAGTTTCCTCCAAAGGTTTCTTGCCAGCCGAAGAGTTGCCGAGGTAATCCATCACTGGCACCAACTGCGACATACAGCCCACTGCATCTAGATAAGGATTCTTCTGTCCGCTCACGTTAGGAGAGAAGGTAAGACCTGCCGCCAAGTCGCCAAGACCATAGAAGGCTCTCAACTCAATGGCAAGCGGAATGGTGATAAACTCACCACCACCTTTATAGATACAGAGGTTGTTTCTTCTCACGTAGTCAGGTAGCTCTCCGTATGGGTCTTTCACGCCATTGCGGTCTTTTTCGTCCTCACTAGCAATTAGCGCATTGTTCAGCAGCGCACCCAAGGCACCGAGCGCAAACGGAATGGAAAGCATATTCACCGATGTACCTACAGGATGGTTCTTCAGGTTCTTCACAAGAAGGTTCGTGCTCTGAATACCTGCGTTGAAGAACATCGAGCAGTGTCTGAGATAGCTTGATGTAAAGCCGTAAGCCCATCTTGCAGCAGCCTTTGTGCCGGTCATTTCTCCGTTCTTGAAGCTCTTGATGGCATCACCGCTTCCGTGTCTGTTGAAGTTGGTAGATACCTCCTTAGCATCATAAGTAGAGCGAACCACCGAACGTCCGAAATCACGACTAGCGCAATAGGTGGAGAATCGCGCGATATTTTCAGCCACCTCGTTCAGGTTCTCCAGATTGCCAAAGAAGAAATCACGTACCATCTTGCCGCCACGCTGCACCTTGCTACGCTCACCCTTCACATCCTGCTTATACTGCTTCTCCCATTCCTTCATGTTCTTAATCTGCACCCAGCCAGTCTCACCGCCGTTCTCCATAAACTCCTTGAAGTATCTCTGAATCTTGTCGTTCATATCCAAGGTGCCGTTGCGATACTTGGCAAACAATCCGAGACCTGTAGAGCCTTGCAAATCCTTCATGCTGATGTTTGATGCTCCCTTGTACAAGCCAAGCTGTGCGTAATACTTAGCCCACAAGCCGCCGTATCTTGCGCCTTCCTTAGTAGTAACGTTGCTAGATGCAAACTCAGCATCACGCATGATGTTTCTCATCACAAACTCAGGGTTATAGGAAGTACAGAGCTGCGCCATCATTCGAGAGATTGAACCAAGAGGCTTCATGATGCCCTTAGCAGCCGAGTTCTCCAGCAATCCATTCAATGCCTGTGCCGCTCTAGGGTTTCCGTTCACGATAAAGGAGTGCTTCTTTCCTGCAATCATCACATCGACTATATGCTGCGATTTGTTCTCCGCTCTCTGGAACTTATACCCGATTCTGCCCCTGCGATACACCTTCGTAGCCAAGCCCTTCGATGCCAAGTCCTTCATTTCCATATTGAAGTCGCTCACAATCTGGCTGATTTCGTCAGCGGTCGCATCGTCAGGAATGTCTGGGTAACGCTCCACGGTGGTCTGAGTGATAGGGTCGCTTACATACCAAACGCTCGTTTCTGTAACTAGATTATTATTGGAGTTGTTTCTGATGAATCTAGCGAACGCCTGTTTGATGGCATTCTGTCCGCCGTTCTTGATGGCACGGTTGCCCATCGCTCCAATCTGAGCCAAGATGTTAGTTTCGCTCAGATACTTGTGTCCCCTTGCCCTCATGATCGTCTTGCCGATGTAAGATTTAGGGTCGCCCTTCTCGGTAATATATCCGTATGTATCTTCCGCCGTAGCCTCGTCATACTTTCTCAAAGGCACATACCAGTTGAACATCGCCGAAACATGACCATACAGCTCCCTGCTTATCAGTCCGTTCCTATAGTCACAGTCGATGGCATACTGGGTTGCAGTCTTCACCTTATCCCAATAATCCTTCACTGCGCCCTTCTTGATGTCCTCCATTCTGCCCTCAGAGTCCATCACGCTCTGGATAGCCTCCGCATCATCGTAAGGGTCAGAATTTTTCTCCACCTCCTGAATGGCGTGAATACCCGAATAGTCGTGCTCGCCAGCATCAAACTTATTCGTTTCATCCACGTAAGTACGGATGAAGTCATCCATCTGCTTGTAATACTCCTTCAAGTCGATGTCGCCACGCTCCAACTTCTCGTCAAGTGTAGCCTTCTCGTTGTTCCAATCATTCTCAATGGTGTCAGCAAGCTTCTTCTTTTTCTCGTCCATGCGCATGTCCTTCAAGGCATCGCGCACATACAAGATGCGGTTGCGCTCCAGTCCATGCTTGGTAATCATGTAGAGGTTGAAGTTACGAATCTTCTCATCGTCCTTCTTGCCATCGAAGGCATCAAGCACCTGAGCCATTGCCTTGTCGAGAGGCTTCATCACGTTGCGCTCAAACATCTGAGCCGCATCGCTCATCGCTCCCTGCATCGTGTTCTGCAACATATAAGGATTCTCCGAAGATGCAATATCCTCAATCTTCTTGCCTGGCAATATTGCCGTCATCAAGTTCTTAAGCGAAAGCATA
>DJSH01000055.1:0-10394 GCA_002440225.1 Candidatus Segatella violae | reverse complement strand
CCAGCCGATGGGGTAGTGCGGAAATGAATCTGTCCGTCCGTTGCCTCTTGGTACTCAGCCTTAGGCAAGTCGCCCAAGCCCTTGTAAATCTTGCCGTCATTGTCATACAGCATACCGTCATGCTCTATCACGCTAGGCACGTCCTCATGGTCGAGACGGTATTTCACCGCCTCGGCTCTCATCTTCCAGTAAGGGTCGTTAGGATTCTTCTGCAAGTTCTTGCTCAACCAGAGCAGATACTTCACATCCTTGGTGTTAGGAGCCATGCGATAACCGATTTCGTGCAAGAAGTCAGAAACCTTATTTTTTAAGTTTCTCCAGAAACCAGCCTCGCCTCTTCCTTCCTCGGCAAGTCGGGCGATACCCTCCTCAATGGCATTATACACATTGAACGGATTGTACTTCATTTCCTCCATCACCAACTTCTTCAAGTCGGCGTTCTCAGGCTTATCCAAGTCATACCACACATCACGCAGGAACCTGTTGAATCTGTCTTCACCAAACAACTCTCTCATTCCCTTGTGTCCCACAACCTCATGCCAGATAGTCTTCTCGGCAGTGTACCGGTCGTGGATATTAGGCATGTAAAGATGTACCTCGCCAGTCTTCTCGTCATACCAGCCAGTGATATGCTTGCCTTCCTCGATGGCTTCCTTTGCTTGCTTGTTGGTTACCTCCTCGGCAGAGTTAACCATATTCACCTTGGCACCAACCTTTTCGGAAAGTTGGGCAATGTGGGAAGAAACAGGAGAATCTGACAACTTACTTTGTTTTCCGAACAAAGCATTTGCATGTTTTGTGGCAAAATCAAATTGCTCTTTACCAAAGTTACCAAGAACATTATCGAGTGCTTTGTTTAAATCCGAAAGCCCCGGTCTGGTAGGAGTTAACCCAAAGAATTTTCTTACAGAATCAACGATTCTTCTCCAGATACTCTTGCCGTCCTCTATTTTTTGCAAAGCATTTCTCCAAGATACATTTGCAAGCTCCGTAATCATTTCTCTAGGGTTGGTTAAGGCATAAGGTTCCTTCCAACCGTTCTTCTTGTATAGAGATTTTAGTTGACCATAAATGTCAACAACATCTTTCGCAGCCTCTATCTGTGATTTCGTCAACTTATCGGTATGTCCTTTCTGGTACATAGCGATAATGTCGGAAGTTACAGGATGAAGCATTTCGTGAAGAATAGTTGATGCAAGGTCTTGTTTGGTTCTTCCTGCTGCAACCAATCCATCAAAATTGATACGAATATCATTCATTGAGTGACGGTAGAAACCATCGCCACCTTCCATATCACCATACACTTCGCCAAAGTAAACATCAAGTTTGTTTACTTGGTCTTTGATGCGGTCAAAAATCTCTTGAAGGCTCTTATCAGAATTGTAATCAGTGAAGATCTTTTCAATGGCATCTGGTTTAATCCACTCATCTGGTTTGTATCCATACTGTTCTGATAAGACTCTAGCTCTTTCTTGATGGTAGCTATACGCTCTGAGCACGCTTTCTTTAAAGAGCGTGTCTCTTCTATATCTATAGATCTCGTCAATTCTAGGAGTTCTAGCTTCGATTCCTGCTCTGCCAGTTCTGTCTCCAGAATGCGCACCTTCTCCTCTTCCGAAAGTCTGTTCCCAGGTGCGTCCACTATTCCGTCCCGAGAGGTTATTTGTGACGGCTTCCCTGGTCTCTTCCAAGAGTCTTGATATATCTGTGTTTCTTGTGATCCCATATTTCTTTTCAAATTCTTTGATTCTCTTATCCCAGAAGTCGAAAGCAGAAGAAAGCCCCATAACGTTTTCTTTGGAATCGTCATCGTTGATTCTATATTCATCGTTTAAAGAGCGAAGGTTGTAGCTGTTGGCAATC
Organism: Candidatus Segatella violae; assembly: GCA_002440225.1. Taxonomy (GTDB): domain Bacteria; phylum Bacteroidota; class Bacteroidia; order Bacteroidales; family Bacteroidaceae; genus Prevotella; species Prevotella violae. Next base: position 8,531 of record DJSH01000055.1, on the reverse strand, counting down.
TTGTCTATTTCTTGTTTTTCTTCAAGAGATAGATTTTTACCATACAAACGTTCTACTTCTGTGTCGAACCTCTTTTCAATCTGCGAAGATACGGTTTTATCCACATCTTCGGGAATGATTCTACTATTCTTAACATCTTTTGTATCTGTTTTAGAATACTGAACGCCTCGATCCTCACGGAAGTGGGTGCCATCATCTGATGATTTTCTTTCCTCTCTTACCTTCACGCCAAGGTTCGAAAGTCTGGCAAGAACAGGGCGAAGCTGATTCTCGTCAATGTTAGCCATCATTCTGTTCCCTCTACTCTCGAAGTTGTGACCTCTTACCATACTAAGCAAATCCTTGTCAAGGAAGTATTTGCCACCCTTAGCCTTGCTCTTTGGAACCTGAATCTGATAATAGGTATCTCCATGGTCGAAGCCAAGAATAACCTTCACCTCGCCGTCAGATGAAACCGCCTGTTCGATTCCACCTTTATGTGAAGGCAACTCAAACTTATCAGCCACACTAGAGATAGGATATTCATTCGCCACATCGGTAGGCTTGAATCTGTCTGGCATCAAGATACCAGTCTTCACCTCGCCTGTGTCCGTGGTGTATTTCACAAGCTGACCGCCCACGCCTTGGTTCTTACTGTCAATCAACGCTTGCATCAAGTTACCAGTTACGATGTATCCATCCTTTCTGCTCTCGTTGCTTACCAGCTTATCCCAGTTGGCTACGTCCATACTGAGTACTCTCAGATGCTTGTCACCTGTACCAGATGCCTGTCTAGTCATTCGAACGATGGCACCAATAACGTCCGCTCTGTTTTCGCCCGAGCCAACCTTGCCAGCAATAGGGAAGGTAATCTTTCGTCTGCCATCAAGGGTAGCGAACGATACGGTAGAAGCATTAGGCGAGAAGTTATCGGTAATCTTGATGTCGATTAACCTACCATAACTATTGCCGAATCCGCTTAACTCGTCAGGCTTGTTCATATCTACAGGCAGAACATAAGCATCTTCAGTATTGAAAGTATCAAGCACACGGTTGAACATTTCAGCCTTAGCCTTCAAGTTCTTCACCACATCGTTCAGCTTGTCTTTCTCCTGTTTATAGATGTTCTCATACTGGAAACCAGCATTCTTTTCTATCTGCTCATCGCTCATGCCAGAATCCTTCTGTCCCTTCTTAGCATCCTTCTGGTATTTTTCCTTAGCCTTGGTCGCAATCTTAACGGCACGTTCCTCGTATCTCTGGGTCTCGTCAGCAATCTTTAGGTCAAAGAAATTCTTCACCTCAGCCTTCTTGCTGTCACGGTACTCGTCCCACGATTTGCCGCCAGTCAGTCCATCCTGCGCTTTCTTCACCTCCTCGGCTTTCATAGGCTTCTTCAAGATAGCCATGTTCACCTTTTCTATATAGGTGTTGTCGGCAAAGGCATTGTCACCTCCAGGCTCGGCACCTTCCTTCCAAACCTCCTTACTGATAGTCTTGGCTTTCAGTGGCAATTCGGTAATCTCCAAGTCATTCTCACCCATTTCGTTCAGACGTTGAATCTCGTTGGCATATAACTCACCGATTTCGTTCAGCATCTTCTCCTGCTCCGCAACCTTCAAGAGAGCCATACGACCAAGCAATTTGCTTGCATCGGCACCAGCTTCACCATCGCCCACGCCGCTCTTGGTAACAACAAGGCTCTGGGTTGGGGTAGAGGACAAATCATCACCAAACGATTTCTCCCATCCGAATGGGTCTGCCATACGAGAATAGAGGTCAAGATGTTCTGCCATATACTCACGTACCACCTTGTCGCCGTACTTATTGGTAATGTCGGCAACCTCCATTTCATTGAACTTACTTTTCTGCGAAGATGTAGTGTTGGCATCGAGCGATTTCAACTTAGCCTTAAACATCATCAACAGACGCTGTTCTGCAGGAATCAGAGAAACAACATACTCGTATGCACCTCTAGCCACCTGTCCTGTTCGGTCAATACGACCACGCATCTGTACCTCATCGTTCACATCAAGCTGCTGCTGCGCCACGATCATCACTCGTTTTCTCTGGTCTTTGTACTTGCTAGAGGCATGGAGTGAGATACCAGTGGCAGCACTCTTATTCAGAATCAACGCATCTATCTGACCGTCATTAAACTCTCTTGCGAGTTTCTTCTTATCCGTGTCCGTACGCTTCACCTTGGTAACGGTGCCGTTCTCGTTATATACAAACTCGGTGCTTCTTCCTGTCAACTCGCCTACCTTATATCCAGCTTTCTCCAACTCGTTCTTGATAACATCAATAGGGGAGAGAGATAGACCGGTACTTGTTTCCTTGATTTTCTTCTCCAAGTTATGATAAGCTTCAACTGCATCATCACCCAAGTCTTCCAGTCTGATGTAGCCACTGCTGCTTTCATCCTTGGCATTCTTCGAGGTGTAGCGAAGTGTGCCCTCCAAGCCCTTTCTCAAGGAAGTGCCCAAGTCTGGAGCATCCATTTCCTCGCCGAGTGCAATATTGCCAGTCTGCGACTCGTTGGTATTGTTCAGCGCAATCACAGGCTTCATGCCCTGCTTCAAGTAGTCGATGGCACGCTCTGCGGCTGACTTGGCTTTCAGTGACAAGAGCACTTGCTGCACGGTGTTGAATGCCTTGCTAGCAAATGGCACGTTCTTGATTCCCAAAGCCTCCGTTCCTCGCTTGATGCCCATGGTTGATTGCATAGCAGCCATAGCCTCGTTCTGCTCTTCAACATAACCGCTCACGTAAGTCTTTTGGAAATTGATAATATCATTAAACAAGCCGATGATACTATCATATTGCTCTCTTTGCTCCTTCACCTTCTCAGGTTCGTCAATGGCTCGCCAGTCGATGGTCACGCCCGTCATGTCTCGCTCACGGCGAATCATCTGACCGCATTGTGTCAGTGTCTGGCTCATGATTTCCTGCAAAGTTGCACCACCACGCTTCACTGCATCAATGAGGTCTGAAGATTTCAATCCTCCTTGGTTCATGGCTGTGCGAAGCGCATAGATAGGCATATTGTCTGGTCGCTTGGCGAACGTAGCCGAGAAGAAGGTTACATTCTTAGCTTTCTGAATAATGTGTTGGAAATAGTTTCCTTGACCACTATCACCACCTGCTGTATGGCTCTCGTCAAGGATGAGATAACCGTTATCCATCAATTTCTCGATGGCATCACGTCTTCTTTGTCCGCTCAATGCAGCTGAGCCAAAGGATTTTCCTTTGGCTAGTTTTCGCTCTTTTCGGGCACCGTTCTCGTCAAATTCATATACGCCGTTGCTTACTTGACTGTAGGTAGTAAGCACATAGTCGTATTCCTTTGGTAGTTTGCCGTTCTTTTCTATGTAGTCGAGCACACGCTTCACCTCGCTCTTCGATGGCAATGCGAATTTCACATTACCCTCAGAGTCGGTAATAGCCGCTTCCTTGGCACTACCAAATACAAAAGGTCTCAATTCTGGGCTACCAATGTCCACCAAGTCACGATACACATCGCTCAACAATCCTGCTGTCTTGGTGAAATATACAGGCACCTGACCTTGTTTCTTCGCATATCTGATAAGGGATGCAGCCTGTCTTCCCTTGCCGATACCTGTCATATCGCCGATTATGAAGGCATTGCCCTTCTTAGCTTGTTGTAAGGCGAGAGCTACAGAGTCAACTTGCTCTGCTGCAAGATGGGAATACAAATCATCCTTGTCGTTATAGCCCAACTCGTCCACCAAGAACTGGTCGGCATCACCAAGCTTTTCAAGATTCTTGTTTACTGCCTCCTGTTGGTCGGCTGGCATCACCGCTTTCAGAGTGAAGGGGTTCTCACTTCTTGGGGCGTAGGTTACTTTCTCGGTGCTTAGTCCACGTACGGATTCGTCCACCCGCTGTAGTTGTCCCCGTGGTCGCCCTCCGCTCCGATCGCTGGCAGATGTTCCATCAGTACTTGGCTCAGTGTCAACTCGTCCAGCTCCTCCTTGCTCAGATACTCGTCCGTCATTGGCTCTAGCTTCTGTCCCTTCGCTCTGAGAAGACTCAGCCCCTGTTCGGTCTGTTGAGTTATCTCCATCAGGAAGTCTTCCATCTGGCTCTCGGTCGGTTGTTGGTCGATTTTCCAATACATCGTTGGCTCCTGATACGGAAGGCTCTCCAGATAGCTCAGCCCCTCGCTTATCGCTTGGTTCGCCTCCTCGTTCGCCTCCTGCTCGTACTCCCTCTTCATGAGTATCAGCAGAGCTTGGTCTATCAAGTTCTGGTCGAGCACTTCCTTCTCCTTCTTTGATGGAAGAATCCATCCGTTCACCTCGTAGTATATCATCGCTAATTCGTTTATAAAGTTCGTCATAATCTTTCACGGCTTCTGCTCTTGCCTTGCTCTTCACTGGAGGAAAAGCATTCTCGTCCAAGCGTCTTCCGTTTATTAATATAATACGTGTAGGGTAGGTAGTTCCCTGCTTTGCATAGAGACTGCCATCCACATTTATCACGTCCTCCACATTATAGTGGCTGTAGAGATAACCAAGGAAAGCCTTATCCTTCGGGTTCAGACTTCCGTTCTTGGCGTATTCCGTCTTGCCGCCGATGATGATGGCAGCACGACCATCGTTCTTCATGCTCTCCAAGGCATTGATAGCCATCTGACCCTCCAGAGAGGAAATCTTGTAGCCGTCATACTCCTTTGGCGTTGCACTACCGAATGGTGGGTTAGTTACCACCACGTCAACATCTTTGTCGGCGAAAGGCTGCGTGCCGTCTTGGCTCGTCACGTTCTTGAAGCCCTGTCTTCTCAGGTTCGCCAAACGTTGAGCGTCAATGTCGTTCACATGCACCACGTCCATAGGCAAGCCGATGGTAAGCATACCGTTTCCTGCGCTAGGCTCCAGTGCGCTCTTCACCTCCTTGCCGTTGCCCTTCACATACATGTCAGCCAAGAATGCGTATGGGGCAGGGGTGGAATACTGCTGCTTCATCACCCGCTCTGAGTCACGTTGGTTGAGGCTAGGCTGATTCTCGTAAAGTTTCTTGATAAGTTCAAACTTCTTTGCTTCATTGGTAGATGCAGAAGTAGCGATTCCTCTAGCTCGCTTAACGATGGCAGTCTCAGCCAACTCCTGAAGGTCTGTGTCCTTGATGTCCTTCAAACCACATTCCTCAGCCATCTTTCTGAGTTCTACGATACCATTGATTTTGCTTTGGAATGCTAGTTTGATGCCTATCTTATCCAAAAACTTTTTCTCAGCAGCCTTTCTTTCCTCGGCATCCTTCGAGTCGCCTTCCAACTTCTCCTTATATTCGGGAGAGAGCTTTCTGTAATGCTCTGCCCAATCGTTGAGGCTCATTCTCTTATCGCCATCACGCCATTTCTGGTTCATGATTTCAGAGTAGAAGGTTTCCACGTCTCTCTTGTCGAAGCCCTCGAATGCCTCTTTGAAGCGGTTACGCAAATCCTTCACTACCTCCTTGGCATCATACATTCCGAGTTTGATACGAGTATAGGCGCATTTGGCGGCGAGAGAGAACATCTTTGGTGCCGCCTCAATCAAGTTCTGGTCGATGAAGCCAGAGTTAAGCTGACCGCTCTGTTTCTTGCGTAGTTCCTTCATGAATGCCTCAAACTCATTGTCCGCTGCATTCTTCTCTGCCTCCAACTGCTTTCTAGTCTTCGCCTTCTCGTTAGAAGCCTTGATAACGTTCAGAACCTTCTGGGTAGCCTCCTTCTGCTTTCTTTCACTCTCAGCCTTCTCCTGCTCGAATCCCTCGGCTGCATTCTTGATTCCCTCCATTGGGTCGGCAGAAGGCTCAGACTGTCTAGGCTTGACAGGCTCGCTGTCTGCCTTGGCAACCTTCGCTGTCTCGGCAGGACGGTTTGCACGCTTCTCGTAGGCGTTTCTATAGTAAGCCTCGGAAATAGCCGAAGTGTCCTCGCCATTTAGATAGTCCAAAGCCGCATCAATGCAATACTGCTTATGGTCATCTGGTAAATCATCGAACGCCGTAGTGTTCATGATTTCCTCCTCGGTCATAGGATGCTCCTTCTTGTAGTCCTCAGCCGCCTTTTCTATAGGGTTGCTAGGATCTACAGGCTTCGGCATGATAGGAACAGGTTCTTCCTTAGCTTCTTCCTTGCCCTTGATTTCACCGTTCTGCACACCAATCTCTTCTTCAAATAGACCTTTGTCACTATGCTCTAAAAAGTCATCAAGTAAAGAAGAAAGCTCTTTATAAGAGTTTGTCTCCTTCCACGACTTATCCAACACATTCTTTTCGGAAGAAATCAGAGGGAAGAAGAATTGCTTTATCGCATCTTTCACTCTAGTCCAAACATTTGTCTTCTTTAGAAGCTTACAAAAATTAGGATTAGATAATTCAGCGATAAATTCTTGTTCATTCTCTCTTCCATATTCATTAACGTAATCCAGAGTTGCCTTTCTCGTAGCTTCATACAAATCTATCAAAGACTCCGCAGCTGCCCTTAGTTCTTTAGGCATACTATCCTTGTCTCTTTCATATCTTTCCAAAGCGTAGGCTGTAACAGAATGTATTAACTCATGCAACATTGCATGTGGAAGCGTATCTTCTTTAACGTAAAGGCTATACTTCTTGTTTGGGAAAACCTTATGCTCTCCTCTTGCAAGAAGTATAGGATTTAGATATACGTTATCCAAATCAGCTAGACCATAAGCACTATAAGTTTCTGGTGGTATTTTGAAGCTAATTTTTATACCTAGTTTTCGAGCAACATCGTAAACTCTATCGAATAGTTTGCCGTATTTCTTTGAGTAATCATTATCCCCATAGAATAACGACTTGACTTCTTCTTGAGATAGTTCTTCTCCGTATTTTTTGCCAAATGGGAGTTTTGTATTTTTAACAATGTATTCAACGTTATTCTTCGTATAATCGCCATCTCTGTCATTTACATCGAAAGCTTTATTTGGGTTGAAGCCGCTAGCCCAATCAGCAAGAACCTTGTCGGCAACCTCCTCGGCAGAAGTGAAGTGGATATGAAGCATGTCAGCCACACCCTTCCAGTACTTCTGCAAAGCTTCCTTCACCTTGGTGATAAAGCCTGTAGCCTTGGCTCTCTCCTCTACGGTCTTTCCATCCTCTTTAGCGAGACCACGCACAACCTTTTCAAGCTTCTTGGCACCCTCACGACCAGAGAATGTGGTAATCATCTCCTCGTAAAGGTTATCGCCCTTTAGCTCAGGGTACAGCTTCTGAACCTCCTCTTTCAGTCCTTCAACCTCATCGAAGAGACTCTTCACGTTCTCCCACTCTGTAGGGTTGCCGTTCCTCAAAGCCTCAGTCCACAAATGGGTGTACTCATGCAGAGGGGTCTCAGGCTTCATCTTCTTGGTGTCAAGATAAATCTTGCCATCTACCGTGAATCCATAGACCTCACCGTTGGCAGAACGGAACTCCTTAATCGCTCCGCTTTGTTCTTCGCTAGAGCCCTGTCGTAAAGTTCGTCCAGAAGTTCTGTTGTCTTCAACTCTGGCTTCCCCTTGCGGTTCATTAGGTCGCTCACCCATTGCAGAATGTCTCGTATTTCCTCCTTCGAGAAAATAGTCATGCAAATTGCGGTTTGCTCCTGTGTCAAACCCTGCTTCTTGCACATAATTATAAATAGCTTCTGCGCCGCCGTCAATTCCATAATACTCTTTTATCTTTTGTTCGTATTCACGATAATTGTCTTTGTTGGCAGAAATGGCACCGTCAAGGATGATATTGCGGTCATGGTCCACTCGGTAGAAATACCAAACTCCATTGTGTGCAGAGAAATACTTAACAGTACTATCCTCTGGTACTTCACCAAGTAGCTTTGCGATATGATCACCATGATAGTTAAGTATCTGGTCGGTCAATACGCTAGGATTCATTTGCAAACCCTTTGGCATTTTTTCCATACCACTAACTGTGCTACCTGCGGATGCACGCTGTACCTTGATGTTTTCTGTTTCATCAAGTGCTTTCTTGGCTTTTTGCTCATCCGTCACCACCTCGATACCTGTCTGCTTGGTAATCTCGGTAGCGATGCGCTTCAATGCTTTCTTAACCTTTATTTCTGGTTCTGTTTCAGCATTTCCATTTCCTTCTGTGCCAACTGCTCCTCCTGCTTCTTTTGCAGGTTCTTCATTGCTTGCAGCATCATTGCTTCTTTCAGTTTCTGATTCTTTTCCATATAGCTTGATGTTATTGTTCTTGATAGCCTTGCTAGCGTTGAGGAACTCATCCACAACCTGCTCAGGCGTTAACTTATCATAGAAATCCAAGGTGCCCTCGTTGGTGTTGTAGTTCTTGGCGATGTTGTTGTACTCATTCATCAACTCTCTGAAAGTCGTAGGCTTATCCTCCAGAGCCTGAGCCATAGCCTGTGCAATCATTTGGAATCTATCTCTAGCATTCTCGCCGAAGGCACTGCTTTGTCTCAGCAAGTCATCCACGCTCATCTTGTTTCTTCTAGCCTCGTAGAGCAACTGTATGGCTTGGTCTATCTCGTCACGCAGAGAGTAGTCGCCCAGCTTCAAGTT
>DJSH01000083.1:175-10395 GCA_002440225.1 Candidatus Segatella violae | reverse complement strand
CCACCACCGCCTTGTTGTAGGCAGCATCGTGCTTGCCGTCCACCTGCCAAAGGGTATTGGCCTTCAGACGGAGCATAAGCCTTGCTATTTGGCTATAGTTTTGTGGTTTCATCCATTGGCTGTTGTTGAGTGCCAAGCCGCGGAACTCGATTCTCGGAATCTCTATCCATTCTTTTCCGGTAGGAATGGAGAGGGAACGTCGAGGTTGAGGCTGGAAGTCGTTCCATGCAGCCCATGGCGAGACACCTGCCAATTGGGAGAGTTGCATGATGGCATAGGCTGTGCCTCGGGCATCGCTGCCTATCACTATAACCTTGTTGTTGCGGGTTCCGATATAATAGGCATCCTTGGCGGTGATAATCTTGTGGAGTGGGGTACCCAATTTCTCTACGGCAGCAAACTCCTTGTTGGAGAGCATGTCGAGTTGATAAATTTGGATGGGGGCGTTCACCTTCTGTTTGGCTGCGAAGCCTGTAACTCCTTTCATGTCGTTCTCAAAGAGGTTGAGCGCAATCTTCACCACTTGAGAGGTGTTGGCATTGATGTTATAGGTTACCTTGCCATTGCCGTCGGTCCAATAAACGGTAGGCACAGCGGCAGGTTCCGATGTGGTCTTGTGCGACTTGAGGACGGTTGTGGCATGGGTAGCCATTCCCATCAAACCGAATGCCGCACATAATATCATTTTCTTGCAATTCATTTTTTCTAGTTTTTATGGTTGCGTGGGGAAGTCGAGCCTATCAAGCCAGAAGTGCTCTGATGTTGCTCAAATCTCCACAATTTGCAAAGATACATAAAAGTGTTTAATATCTGAAATAATTTAGTTTTTATTTGCTTATTACATATTTTATTGTTACTTTTGCAGAAATAAAAAACAATATTAAAAATGACATTATATCCAAAATTGATAGAAGAGGCTCTTGCCACGGTAATTTATCCGGGCACAAAGAAGAACCTCATCGAGAGTGGAATGCTCGCCGATACACCTAGCATCAATGGTATGAAGGTAAAGGTGGTTTTACTCTTCCCTCGTGACACCGATCCTTTCTTGAAGAGTACCGTGAAGGCGGCTGAGGCTGCTATCCATTACCATATCTCCAAGGATGTGGAGGTGGAGATCGTTACCGAATTCAAGTCTGCGCCTCGTCCAGAGGTGGGCAAGTTGTTGCCTCAGGTGAAGAACATCATTGCCGTTAGCTCTGGCAAGGGTGGAGTGGGCAAGAGTACGGTTTCTGCCAATCTAGCCATCGCCCTCGCCAAGTTGGGTTACAAAGTGGGTTTGCTGGATACCGACATCTTCGGTCCTTCCATGCCTAAGATGTTTGGTGTGGAGGAAGAGCGTCCTTACTCCGTTCATAAGGAGGGACGTGATCTCATCGAGCCAATCGAGAAATATGGTGTGAAGTTGCTCAGTATCGGCTTCTTCGTAAGCCCAACAACCGCTACCTTGTGGCGTGGCGGAATGGCTTGTTCGGCTTTGAAGCAGTTGATTGCCGATGCCGACTGGGGCGACTTGGATTACTTCATCCTTGATACTCCTCCAGGGACAAGCGACATCCATCTTACGCTTCTCCAGACCCTCGCCATCACAGGTGCGGTCATCGTAAGTACGCCGCAGCAGGTGGCTCTTGCCGATGCTCGCAAGGGCATCGACATGTATCAGAACGACAAGGTGAATGTGCCTATCTTGGGTCTCGTAGAGAACATGGCTTACTTTACGCCTGCCGAGTTGCCAGAGAACAAGTATTATATTTTTGGCAAGGAGGGATGCAAGAACCTAGCTCAGGAGATGAACGTGCCATTGCTCGCCCAGATTCCTATAGTACAGAGCATTTGCGAGGGTGGTGATGATGGCGCTCCTGCAGCCACCAAGGTGGATACCATCACTGGTCAGGCTTTCTTGAGCCTTGCGCAGAGCGTGGTAACCGTGGTGAATCGCCGTAACAAGGAGCAAGCTCCTACTAAGATTGTGGGGACACATTAATAGAAGGAGTCTTTGGAATATATAATAGAAGTGTTCGGAAGATATAGTTGAAGTCTTTGGTAGATATAGTTAAAGTCCTCCGAAGATATAATTGAGGTCTTCTGAACATATAGATACTTAAACCGCACAACAGCTGTTGTGCGCTTGCATATCAGGTGTTGTGCAAGCGTCGCTCAGCTGTTGTGCGGTTTTCTTTTTGCTGTTGTGCGGTGACTCTCTGGAAGGCTATTCTTTTTCGAGCAATGTCTCTGCTTCATCTTCCTCTTCTCCTAGTTCGGGAGTGAGACCAGCGTTCTTTCTCGCCAATCTCATCTGATGCCTGAAAACGAGGCAGGTGATGAGGAAGTATGCTCCTACTTGAATCCACAGGGCACGGAATTCGGTCTCGATGTCGGCTAGGCTGGCTCCCATGCTACTGATGCGCAGGAATCCTCGGATGCCCCAAGTGGATGGGAACAGCCACGCCACACTCTGCCAAAAGCCCGGTATGTTGCTTTGTGGCCAGGAGATACCTGTCATGAAGAGCAATGGCACGGAGGTGAATACCACCAAGAGCATCACGTTTTCACGGTATCTTACCACACACGATAGTGCCAGTCCGAAGAAGATGCACGAGAGGATGAATGGCAGGAGGAAACCGAGAATCGTAGTCCACGATACCATGCTCACGAAGCTAAAAAACTTGGGCACCACCAAAGCCAGATACATACCTAATACGGCATAGATCATGAAATAGCACAATGCCTTGCCAAACACGATGCGGAAGATGCCACCATAATGTTCGCTTACCGGTATCAACTCTCTGTTTCTGTTGAGTTCTCTTGATGTGCCTGCCGCCATTCCGATGCCCAGCAACAAGGTTTGTTGCAAGATGAGCATCAATACGCCCGGCAGGATGGCGTTGCCATATCCTCCCGTGGTGTTGAATATCGGCACTTCGTCGAATGCCAAAGGTTCGGTGGTTATCTCGTCGTCTCGATCGGTGAATCCTCCGCCTTGCGTTACCTGTATGCCTGAGTTGATATGGCTCGCCACGGCTTGTGCCGTCTGGTAAATCGCCTTGTAGGTAAGCATCAGACTCATGTCGGTATATACGCTGACATGTGCTTGCTCGCCTCGCATCAACTTGGTGTCGAAGTCGGAAGGAAAGTAGAGGACACCATGCACCGCCTGTCGAGCCACCAACTGCTTCGCTTCGTCGAGACTGTTGCAGAAGTAGGCTGTCTTGGCATCGGGCGAGGCATCGTATTCTCGGATAAACTCTCGGGTGGTGTGGCTGTGGCTGAGGTCTACGATTGCCGTAGGCACATCCCTTACCACCTCGTTGTTGTAGATCCAAGAGTAGAGCAATGGGTATCCGATAGGTACCAAGATGCAGAACATCAGCACACCTTCGTCGCGAAACACATTGCGCATCTCCTTCGCCCAGATGTAGCACATGTCCTGGATGCCTCGGATTATCTTATAGAGTAAACTACTTTGTTTCATTATGGTAAGTATTTATATACGAGCATTGACTTCTTGATGTTCCAGATGGTGAGCAACGGCAGGGCGCAGAAGAGAATGAGTGCTCCCCAGTGCAGCACGGCATCGCCCATCGGGAAACCATTGAAGATGTTCATCTGATAAATCATGTAGTAGTGGCGCATCGGGAAGAGTTGTCCGATGGCTTCAATAGGTGCATCCATCTCGAAGAGCGGATAGGTGGCACCACAGATGGAGAAACTCACCACGCCCCAGAGCGAACAGATGCTCATCGCCATGCGGAGCGAAGGCATCAGTCCGAAGACGAAGATGCCGAAGCATTGGCAAGCCAACACGCTCAACAAGCCGAGCAACATGATGGGAACCACGCCGCCCGGATGCGGGAACTTCAAGACATAATAGATGTAGAACTCGAAACCATAGAAGATGATGAGGAAGATGAGCGTCTGTGGCAACATCTTGCCTGCGATGGCAAGGTAAGGATTGTTGCCCGACATGCGCATCCAGTCCTTGGCACGGTTGAACTTCAGTTCGGTTCCGATGCTATAAGGCGTGATGAGGAATACGAACACCAGTATCAGTCCCGGCACCATCACGCTCGACAGATAGTAGTTGTAGTTGGCGTAAGGGTTGCCTATCATGTGCAGGTCTACGGCGATGGGCTGCAAGAAGGTCTTGATTTCATCGTTCGTCTTGCCCAGTGCCGCCAACTTCTGCATGCCCACGGCTGCGCTTCCCAAGGTGGAGATGGTCTTGAGGTCACGAAACAGCAAGGAACCAGCCGCCAGGGATACGCTGCTGTAATAGAACGAAATCTTAGGTTGCTTGGAAGCTATCAGTCCTGCCTCCGTTCCGCTAGGAATGAGGAGGAAGGCGTAGATCTCGTTCTTTTGGATGGCATGTCGAGCCTCGTTCATGTTCTCGTAGTGAGCCACAACCTTGGTGGTTTGGAAAGCATCGAGCTTGCGCACCAACTGTCGGGAAGTGGCAGTGTTGTCTTGGTCTACGATGCCCACGGGCATGTCGGTAGGCACACCGCTCTTCATCAGCGTGGTGAAGAACAGGATGACCACAATGGGGAATATCACCATGCAGAAGCCATAGATAGGGTTCTTCCACATGATGCCACACTCCCGCAGGGCTATATGATACAATCTCTTAAACATTTTCACTTCTTAATGATGAGAGACATGCCAGGGCGCAATCCCTCCAACTTGGTGATAGGGCGAGCCTTCACCTCGAAGGTCTTGCGATCGTAATCGCCATTGTCCTTGGTTGCCTTCCAAGTGGCGTAGGAGCCTTCGTCCTTCAGATAATACACTTTCATCTTGATGTCCTTGTTGAAGGCAGGAACGAAAGCCGTGAACTCAGAACCCTTGCTCAAGCCCTGTAAGTGGTCTTCGCGTACGTTGAAGGTTCCCCACATGTCGCTCATGATGGATATGCTCATGATAGGGGAGCCGAGGCCCACCAATTCGCCTACTTTAGGATAGACGTTGCTCACCTCGCCCTCGCACTGGGCTATCTGCACCGTCTCCTTCAAGAGGTTCTTCACCACATCCACGGCACTCTGCGATGCCTTGGTGTTGCTGGCTGCCATACGCTTCTCTTGGTCGCGAGACCCGTTCTTCGCCATCTCATATTGACTCCTGGCTGCTGCCACCTGTGCCTCGGTCGCCTTGTAAGCAGCGAAAGCCTCGTCGCGCTTTTGTCCGCTGATAACACCTTCATTGTAGAGGTTTTGCATGCGGTCGTAAGTTTTCTTGGCGATGCTGGCTGCCGCCTCTGCCTGCTGTACCAACTGGTAAGCACCCTGGATTTGTTCCTTTCGGGCACCGGCATCGGTCAAGTCTTTCATTGCCTCGGTAGCCTCGTTGGTAGCCTTGAGCATTTGCTCCTGTGATTTCATCTCTGGCACTTCTAGGATGGCGAGGGTGTCGCCCACGTGTACGTAGTCGCCCTCCTTTACTCTCAGCTCTACCACACGACCTGGCAACTTGCTGGATACACGATATTCTGATACTTCCACCTCGCCTTGGATGGTGTCGTCCTTCTGCTCAAGGGTAAAGAAACCGATGAGACCCACGATGACGACTACTGCTGTGAAACCGATAACGGCAAGCAGTATGTTGTTATGTTGTGACTTCTTTGTCATTTTGTCTTCTAATAATATATTAATGTATAAGGGCAGGAAAATCTCCTAACTCCTAACTTCTAACATCTAACTCCTAACTTTATTGCAGAATACCCAATGCCTTGTTGAGTCCTACCTGAGTCAACTTCACGTCGATTTCTGCATCTATCTTCTGGCTCTGTGCCTGTTGCCAAGCCGTTTGTGCAGCCATTACATCCGTTACCTCCATCACGCCCTCCTTGAATCCAAGGTTGGCGCAGCGCAAGTTCTCCTCGGCGCTGTTGATGTTTTTCTGAGCCATGTTGAGCTTCTTCTGGGCTTCTTTGACCTTGAACTGGCTCTGTGTAATCTGTAAATGAATTTTTTCTCTCGTATCGTCGAGGTTCATCTGTGCGATGTTGGTAGCCGCCTTGGCTGCACGCACCTTATAGGCACCCTCGCCCCAGTTCCATACGGGCACTTGCACCATCACGCCCACATTCCATACTCCCGTGAAATTCTTTTGGAAACCATTGAATACATTCGGGTTGGAAATCATGTATCCACCAGTGAGGGCTACATGAGGCAGGAAGGCCGCACGCACCAAGTTGGTGGCTTGCTTGGAGAGGTCTAGGGTGTTTTGGAGCATCCTTAGCTCAGGTCGGGTGTTCATCGCCGAGTCTTGGGCTGCAATGTGTTGCTGTTCGGAGTCCACCGCCTTGCCGGAGAGTTCCAAGCTTTCCTTGTCCTCGTCTTCGAGCGTGATGTCTTGGTTCATCGGGATGCCGCAGAGTTGGCAGAGCAACATCTTGGAGAGGGCGAGTCCATCTTCCACCTGGGTGATGGTCATCTCAGCCTCGTTTACCTTGACATCCACCTTCAGTCCGTCGGCTTTGGTGGCAACGCCTTGACCTATCATCTTGTGGACATCATCGTCGAGCTTTTTCACCAAGTCACGATAGCTGATGGCGAGTTTTTGTTTCTGCTTGAGCGAAACCACCATCCAGTAGGCTTGGTCGATGCTATAGAGCGTCTTCTGGGTTTGCATGTCGAGGTCGTTGTCCGCCATCAGTTCGGCGATGTCTGCCATCTTGTTGGCTGCTATGATGGCACCACCCATGTAGATAGGCTGGCGCAGCATCACGCTGGCGGCAAAGATGTTGCGGGTATCGGTGCGGAAGGCATCTACCACTTTCTGCCCCACGCCATTCGCCTTGTCGGCGAGCGGCGACATCTTTTCGGAGAGATGGTTGCCTATTTGTTGGGCTTGGTCTTGACTGATGACACCCTGTTGTACCAACTGGTTCATTAAGTCGTTGGCTCCACCTGATAGAGACGATGAGAGATGGGAGCCGATGTTGCTGAATGCTGATTTCTGGCCATCGTTCAACAAGGAAATCTCCTTGCTAAACCATTCGTATCCGCCCAAGACATCCACTTTTGGCAAGTATTGCGTGCGTGCCGACTTCTTGATGTTGTACGCCGCGTCCTTCTTGAGCTTCGAGGCATTGATCTGCTTATTGTTGCGCAAAGCCATGGCACGGCAACTGTCGAGGCTCAACGATTGGGCCTCGGCACCCACAGGTATCAATGCTCCCATGAGCATGATAAGAGCTATATGTTTTTTCATTCTTTATTTATAATATTATAATATCGCTTGCAAATTTAGAGAATATTTCTTAAACCGCAAAGGATTTTATATTATCAAATCTTTAAGAATCGAAATATGTATTGATTTGTGGAAAAATCGAACATGCTTTTGGGTTTTATTCAAAATCTACATCTTCTTCTATTTCCCAGCTGGGGTCGAATGATATTTGAATGCCACCTTTGTCTTTGTTTCCCTTTCCACCGTCGTCATCCTTTATGTCGCTGTTGTCTAGGGTGATGGTTGCGTTGGAGATGATGTTTCTCTTCATCTTGAGGTCTATCTTTTGATAGCTTTTGATGGTCTCTCCCTTGGCATTTAGAAGACTGATGGTCATCTTGATGTTCTTCTCTTCTTCATGTGGAAATGTATAGACCGTAAAGTCACGCATGCCATCTTCGATGCTGAATTGTTCCGTTTGTCGGCTGTTGACATTTCCATATCCCGAAGTGGCGTCGAAAGTACTGCTGCCACCTAGGTAGTAGAACTTGATGCTTTTGATTGTGTCGGGGATGTTCCCGTCTATATGTAAGTGCAGTGCGCCCACGGCACGTTTTAGGTTGAGCTCGGTTGTGGCTCCTTCTTCGTCGACGGTCAGATGCCCATAATAATAAAAGGTATCGGTGAGCTTGTTGTTGGCAAACTTTATTTTCTCCGGGTTGCTCAACGTGCAATTTCCCTTGCCGCTGTGGGCGATGGTAACCAAGGTGTATTCTCCTTCGTCGAGGTTGAAACGGGCTGTTCCAAAGTCGACGTCGGTCGATACTTGGTTGATGGCACCAAGCTTCTCGTCTCCGTCAAAGACGGCAAATGTGAGGCGGCTACAGACTTTGTCTAGTGAAACTATGTTGTCTGTAGCTTTCGTGGAGGGTGATACACTGGTGCCTTGAATTTCTTGCACACGAATGGTTACATTGGCGTTTGCATCATGTGGGTCGATACCCGACGAAGAGCCGAGCTCAAACTTTTCGCATGAAGTAAGCGCTACTACCAGCATCATGATGGATGCTAGCAAGTTGTATAGCTTTGCTTTCCTCATATTTCTATGGCCTTAAAGTTGATGGCAAATATACGCTTTTTATTTGATAATTCAAGCAAAAAATAAATAAAAAGCAATATATTTGGGTAATTCTTTACTTTTTCGTACTTTTGCAGTCGAGAAAAAGCCTCTAAGTAGGTTTACACCTTATTATATATAAGAGATATTTGATATGAAGATAAAAGCATTGTTTTTTGATATAGATGGAACCTTGGTGAGTTTCAAGACCCACAAGATTCCTCAGAGTACGGTTGCTGCGCTCGAAGCGGCGAAGGCAAATGGGGTGGAGGTGTATATTTCTACTGGACGTCCACCGATGATTATCACCAATCTAGGGCAGATAGAGCATCTCATCGATGGTTACATCACAACGAATGGCGCTCGTTGTTTCGTGGGCGATAAAGTGGTGAGCCAGCATTCTATCCTTCGTTCAGATGTGGATAAGATCATCGCTGCCTCAGATAGAGACGACTATCCTGCCATCGTAGTGGGAGAGCATCGCATCGCCATTCATCATTATACCGACGAGGTGTACGACATCTTTGCCAAGGGACTGGGGGTGGATTTCGATGTATTCTTGCATGATGTAAAAGATTTAGGCGATGAGGCTGTGCTCCAGGTTACTCCATTCTGTAGTGTAGAGCAAGAAGCGCAGTTGATGCCGACTCTGGAGAATTGCACCTCTGGAAGATGGCATCCTGCCTTTACCGATATTACGGCAGGTGATGCCGACAAGGGCAAGGGCTTGCATGCCATGGCAGCTTATCTAGGTCTCAAGATAGAAGAGACGATGGCTTTCGGTGATGGAGGCAATGACATTTCCATTGTGAGAGAAGCGGGTGTCGGTGTGGCTATGGGCAATGCTGGCGATAACTTGAAGGCGGTAGCCGGTTATATCACCTCTTCGGTTGATGATGATGGTGTGAAGAATGCTTTGGAAAAGTATGGGGTCATTTGATTCCATACTTTTCTTGTTTTTGACAGGTTTTTCAATAAACATGCAATAATTATGCAATATGTACTATAAATGTTGAGTTTTCTATCATAATGCTTTCTAAATATTTGTTTATGTAATAAAAAGTTTGTATCTTTGCATCTGTATTAGAAAGTTGATGTTGGTGGCTTTCGCATTCGCCAGTCAGGGTGCCCAAGTTCAGTGTCCCGCTACACCCGATGTCTTGGATTTTCAAAATCGCAAGATAGATTTGGCTCCTTTGCCATGACAACCACGATAACCATGTGGATATTGAGGGTAGTAGGTTGATGGACAGAAAGTTGACATCTCTTGGCTTGCCTCACAGATATGTGGAGTTCGAAGGACTCGGGCATGGTGTTAAGGGAAAGGGACCTCTCAAGTTCTTCTATCGTGAGGTGTTTAAGTTCCTAGATCTGATAGAGGCTGGCAAGGGAAATGAAATAAGCAATGACAAGAAATAGAATGGCGAAAGTCATTCTTCCTGACATGTTGTGAAAACATGCATTTTATATCTCTCTCGTATGGGGGCTAGCAGTGGCTAGCCTTTTTTTTTGTTTATGGGGGAAATGACTTCGATGTCACGACATATAAGATTTTGCCTTTCTATGGCAAAAAAATGCTCTAGCAGAGGGCAAACTTTTGCCATAGAAAGGCAGTTTTTATTCCAGCGTGACAGCCTTTGTGTTTTGTCACCTTTTTCATTTTGCCCTTCACCCTTCACGTTTCTGCCAGAAAAGCCGATAAACACAGGGGCTTCCAGAGGTGAAGGGGTGTTTTTACCCTTCACCCACCCTTCACACCCTTCAAAGCTCTTCACATCCTTCAAAGCTCTTCACTCCCTCTCTTCTCCCTTCCCTTGAGCTTTACCACCCCTTTCCCGTCCTTTGCGTTGAATTTTCCCCTTCATTATTCATTGAGGTTTAGTTGTAGATGAGTCCGTGTATGGGGGGACGTTGGTGAAGGGTTGTGAAGGGT
>DJSH01000083.1:0-132 GCA_002440225.1 Candidatus Segatella violae | reverse complement strand
GTGAAGGCTTCAAAGTCACCCTTCACCTCTGAAGCCCCTGTGTTTATCGGCTTTTCAGGCAGAAACGTGAAGGGTGAAGGGCGTTTTTAGATTTCCCTTCTAAAATAAAACAAGCTGTACGGTTGACACGGG